>JAJDAI010000069.1 GCA_029261955.1 Deltaproteobacteria bacterium
ACCCCTACGCGACCTCCCACGCCTCGGCGGTGGGCATCTGGCAGTTCATCAAGTCCACCGGGCGGGGCTACGGCCTCAACCGCGACTGGTGGGTGGACGAGCGCCGCGACCCGGTGATGGCGACGCGCGCCGCCGTCGACTTCATGAGCGACCTCTACAAGCGCTTCGGCGACTGGAAGCTCGCCTCGGCGGCCTACAACGCGGGCGGCGGCAAGATCAGCCGCGCCATCAAGATGTACGGCACCGAGGACTTCTGGGAGCTCTCGGCAGACGGGAACAACTACCTGAAGCCGGAGACGAAGAACTACGTCCCGAAGATCATCGCCGCGACCATCCTGTCGAAGTACGCCGAGCGCTACGGACTGGCGGCTGAGATCAAGCCGGAGCACCGCCTCTCGCCCTGGGACCACGACATCGTCCAGGTAACCGAGTCGACCGACCTGAAGCTGGTCGCGGACCTCGCGGGCACGGACCTGGAGACGCTCGAGGGCATGAACCCGGCGCTGCGCCGCGGCTTCACCCCGCCCGCCATCCAGAACTACCCCCTGAACCTGCCGAAGGGCACGGGCAAGGCCTTCGCGAAGGCCTTCGCGAAGATCCCCGACGACCAGCGCATGACCTTCGTTCGCTACAAGGTGCGGCGCGGGGACACGCTGGGCCGCATCGCGGGCAAGTACAGCGTCCCCGTCGCGGCCGTGCAGCGCATGAACGGCATCCGCGACGCCCGCAAGATGAAGGTCGGCCAGACGCTGCTCATCCCGGTGCGCGCGGCGGAGCTGGGCTCGCGGACCATCACGCACATCGTCAGCAAGGGCGAGAGCCTGTCGGTGGTCGCGAAGAAGTACGAGAGCAGCGCCCAGAGCATCCGCGACCTGAACAAGCTCAAGGGCGACACCCTGAGCGTGGGGCAGCGGCTCAAGGTGAACACGAAGGGCGGCTCGGGCACCGTCGCGGCGGCGGCGCCGAGCAAGAGCAAGAAGTCGAACGTGTCCCGCAGCACGTCGAGCCACTACACCGTGCGCTCGGGCGACTCGCTGTACGTCATCGCGACGGCCCACGGCACGACGGTCGACGCGCTGCGCAAGCTCAACAGCCTGACCAGCAAGAGCGTCATCCACCCCGGCCAGAGCCTGCGGGTGGCAGCGGCGCCCCCGAAGCTGACGACCACCTCCTACGCGGTGCGCAGCGGCGACACGCTGAGCGGCATCGCGGCGCGGCACGGCATGCGGACGGCGGAGCTGAAGAAGCTGAACAAGCTGAGCGGCGACTCCATCAAGATCGGCCAGAAGCTGAAGGTCACCGGCGGCGGCGTGTCCGCGTCCGTGTCCCACGAGGTGAAGTCGGGCGACTCGCTCTACGGCATCGCGAGCAGGTACTCGGTGAGCGTGGACGCCATCAAGCAGTCCAACAGCCTCAGCGGCAACACCATCCGGCCCGGGCAGAAGCTGAAGATCCCCGCCAGCGGCAAGGCCGGCGGCGAGCCCAAGACCATCGCCTACCAGGTGCGCTCGGGGGACACGCTGTCCGCCATCTCCCAGAAGTACGGCGTGACGGTGGGCCAGCTCAAGACCTGGAACCAGCTGCGGAACGACGCGATCCGCCCCGGACAGAAGCTCCGCGTGCAGCTCCGCTGAGCGGGTCTGAGGGATCCCTGGATCGCTCAGGGGGCTGCTGTATGCTCGCCGCCTCCTAGGAGAGACCGACCATGCGCCTGATTGCGACCCTGCTCGCCCTGCTCTTCCCGCTGACCCTCGCCGGCTGCCCGTCGAACCGCCCGGTGCCGGGCGATGACGACGACGACGACAGCGCCGTGGACGACGACGACGCGACCGCCGACGACGACGACGCGACCGCGGACGACGACGACAGCGCGGCAGACGACGACGACGCAACAGCAGACGACGACGACGCAACAGCAGACGACGACGACGCGACCCCGGAACCGGACGGCACCTCCGCGCTCCAGGGCCACTTCGTGCTGTCCTACACGGACGCGCTGAACAACAACGAGCTCATCTGCGCCCAGGCCTACGAGTTCCAGTTCACCGGCACGTTCAACGCCAACGCCATGGGCTCGGACTGCGTCATGTGCCGCGGCCGGCTCGAGGTGCTCTTCGCGCAGGAGGTGACGGACACCTGGGACGACCCGCAGCTCTTCGACGTCAGCGGCGACCCCTCGACGCCCTGCGACCCCTTCGTCGACTTCCCCGGCGCCTACGGGCTGCAGAACTTCGGCGACACGCTCTTCGACCCGCTCACGAGCCCCGGCGGCGACTTCCTCAACACCATCGGCCTCATCCCCGAGGACCTGGCGACGGGCAACCAGCTGCAGGTGAGCACCGCCGGGCAGTCGGTGGTCGAGGTCTTCCAGAACCCGCCGGTCAACGGCTCCGTGGCCACGCACGTCGGCATGTACGTCATGGAGGAGTCCATGTACTTCGTGACGGGCTCGAACCTGAACGAGGTCGCGGTGGAGATCCCCGGCACCCCGCCGAACAGCACCGCCATCTTCTGGTTCTTCTGGTCGACGCCCTCCAACGAGGACGTGGTCGGGATGAACGGCGAGTACTTCGTGCAGGGCGCCTGGACGCTCGGCGTGGACACGGACGGGGACGGCTCTGCCAACTACAGCCTGAGCTTCTTCGGCCGCCTGGCGGGCCAGTTCACCCCCACGCCCTGAGCGGCGCATGAGCCCGGCTGCAGCCGACGGGACGGCCTTCCTCCTCGTCGACGACAACGAGACCTTCCTCGACCTGCTGGAGGGGATCATCAAGCGCGCCTACCCAGCGGGCCGCACGGGGCGGGCGACGTCGGGCGTGTCTGCGCTCCAGCAGCTCCAGGGCGGGCGCTGGGACGTGATGCTGCTGGACTACCGGCTGCCCGACCTCGACGGCATCGAGGTGCTGGCCGAGGTCAAGAAGCACTCCATGGACACCGCGGTCGTCGTGGTCACCGGCGAGGGCGACGAGCAGTTGGCGGCGGACCTGTTCCGCATGGGCGCCTACGACTACCTGGTCAAGGGAGCCATGAACCCGGCCGCCATCCGGCGCTCCCTGGACGGGGTCCTGACGAGGCGGCTGCTGGAGCAGCAGATCAGCCGCAAGTCCGACGCGCTGGTCTCCACCTCGCGGGAGCTGGCCGAGCGGACGCGGGCGCTGGACGTCGCCTACGAGAAGATCCGCGAGAAGAAGGTCCAGCTCGAGGCCTTCTCCGAGGAGCTGGAGGACCAGGTCCGCCTGCGCACCGCCGAGCTCGAGGCGACGACCACCTTCCTCAACCACATCCTCGACTCGACGGCGCAGCACTTCATCGTGGCGACGGACGCGGACGGGGTGATCCTGACCTTCAACGCCGGCGCCGAGGCGCTCTTTGGCTACGAAGAGGACTCCCTGGTCCAGCAGGCGAACTTCCGCAGCCTGTTCCGCGAGCTGGGTGACGACGCCGAGCTGGAGATGCTGGAGGTCGAGCTCCGCGAGGGCGGCACCGCGCAGCGCGAGTACACCGGCGTGGACGAGCGGGGACGCGGCTTCCTGGCGAAGGTGTCCTTCGACCCGCTCCAGGGCAGCGGGGAGCGCACCGGGCTCGTGATCGTCGGTTCGGACGTGACCCACGAACGGGAGCTCGAACGACAGAACCTGGCCTACATCGACCAGATCGAGGAGGCGAACCAGGACCTGCGGCGCAAGAACGAGGAGATCCTCGAAGCGAACCGCCTCAAGTCCGAGTTCCTGGCCAACGTCAGCCACGAGTTGCGCACGCCGCTCAACGCGATCATCGGCTACTCGGACCTGCTGCTGGGCGGCATCTACGGCGAGATGCCCGAGCGCCAGGAGAGCGCGGTCGGCGGCGTTCAGACCCGGGCCCGCGACCTGCTGGAGCTCATCAACGACATCCTCGACCTGGCGAAGATCGAGGCGGGCGCCCTGGATCTGCGCGTCGACGAGTTCCAGCTCGGCGACGTGGTCCGCGAGGTGGTCGAGACGGGCCGGATCCTGGCGCTGGACAAGCCGCTGGAGCTGTCCTGGTCGGATGACGGCGCAGGCGACAAGCTCCTCCAGACCGACCGCCAGAAGGTCCAGCAGATCCTGATCAACCTCGTGAACAACGCCGTCAAGTTCACCCACCAGGGGACCATCGCGGTCTGCTCGTCCATCACCTCGGACGAGAGGGTGCTGATCGAGGTGGTCGATTCGGGCATCGGCATTCCCGCGGACCAGGCGGACGCGATCTTCGATGAGTTC
>JAJDAI010000681.1 GCA_029261955.1 Deltaproteobacteria bacterium
GTACTGCGGGAACACCGTGCCCACGCGGAGCGCGCCCTCGAGGCGCACGTTCTGGAGCTCCCAGGACCCCTCCTGGAATTCCCCGCTCAGCGTGGCGTACTCGAGCACGACGTCGTCCCCGACGCCCGACAGGACCAGCTCGTCCAGGTTGAAGGTCGACAGACCGAGCAGGTCCGGCGCGCCGTCCATGGGCACGAAGCCCGAGGTGATCTCGCCCTGGCAGGAGCCGTTGGGGGTCGTGGCGCCGATGCCGGACAGGCTGTTGCCGGGCACGTCCACGGTCTCGATCCCGATGACCCAGGGCTCGCTGTGCACGATGTTCTGCAGCGAGTTGACCAGGGTGCTGTTGCCGTCCGTGAAGGTGTCGAACTGCATGCAGAAGCCCATGCTGCGCCACCAGGGCTCGTCGCAGGACTCGTTGGCCTGGCCCGGGTTGCCGTGGTCGCCGTTGTTGCCGTAGCCGCTCGCCGGGGTCTCGCACCAGGAGACGTCCATGTCGTTGTGCACCTGGCCGGTGAGGGCCGGGTCCAGGCTCAGGGTGTGACCCTCCACCGCGGGCCAGTTGGCCCCCTCGTCGTAGCTGACGCTGTCGATCTGGGCCCCGAAGGCATCGAACAGCGACAGCGTGTCCGCGACGTTGTCGAGCGAGGGCGCGCCGAACTGGCTGTAGGCCCAGTCCAGCACCACCCCGCCGTTGCTGGCGAAGTTGTCGAGCTGGCCGAAGACGAAGTACTCGCCGGGCGCGACGATCTCCGGCGACGCGATGTTGCGGGTCTCGCCGGACGCAGCGAAGGAGATGTCCCAGTCGTCCAGGTCGATCTCGCTGCCGCTGGCGTTGTAGACCTCGAACCACTCGCGGCCGGTGTCGCTTCCGCTGGGGTCGTAGAGGATCTCGGTGATGATGAGGTCGCCCTCCACGTAGCCGACCAGCGTGACGCTGTCGTCGTCGTCGGAGGTCGCATCGTCGTCGTCGCCGAAGTCGGCGCAGGAGGGGTTGTCGAAGCCCGGCGTGCCCCGGTTGTCGCTGGCGTTGTAGAAGTCGGCCGGCGAGGGGCAGTAGTTGTCGACGTCGTCCTCGGCGGGGTCGCTGAAGGCCGTGGGGTCGAGGCTCAGGCTGACCCCGACCAGGTCCTCGGGCGCGGGCATGCCGAACTCGCCGAAGTTCAGCTCGTCGATGACCAGGAACTGGGCGTTGCGGATCTCGACCCCGTCCCCGAAGTTCAGCGGCATGTCCTGTTGCCAGGCGTAGTCCGGCTCGGCCCCGCCGTTGATGCCGATGTCCTGGCTGCCGCCCAGCACCACGAAGTCGCCCGGGGCCAGCACGACCCCGTCCATGATGGTGTGGAACGCCGAGCCCGACATCTGCTCCAGGGTGTAGCCCTGCAGCGAGACGGTGTGGGAGACGCGGCTGTGGATCTCGATCCACTCGCCGGCCCAGCCCTGCGGGGCGTTGGGATCGATCATCGCCTCGGTGATGACGAGGTCGTTCTCCTCGAGCGGGTCGGGGCAGTCCAGGTTCGGGTCACCGGGGCTGCCGAAGAAGAGGCCGTCGCCGAAGTGGGGGTCCGGCGTGACGCACCAGTTGACCGGATCGTCGTTCTGCTCCGTCGCGAAGAGGTCGTCGCCCGCGAAGTTCACGCTCGCGCCCTCCGGCCGGGGGAAGTCGCCGTGCGTGAACTCCACCGCGTCCGCGGAGCCACCCTGCGGATCCCGGAGCTCCACGTACTGGGCGAACTCGTCCAGATCGAGGCCGTCGCCGTAGAAGTACTCGGGGTCGAAGCCGCCGTTGGCCTCGTGCTCCTCGCTCTGGGCGAGCACGACCACGTTGAAGGGGTCGATGACGATGCTCTGCTGGATCTGGTGGGTCCAGTTCGCCGTCTCGATGGACCAGTCCTCGAGGTCCACCGGCGCCGAGGTCGTGTTCCTCACCTCGATCCACTGGCTCCCGTTCAGCTCCCCCTCCAGGTCCAGGAACAGCTCGGTGATCACGACCTCGCTCGAGGTGGGCACGTCGTCGCAGTCGGGGTTGGCCTCGCCGGGCGTGCCCACGTCCCCGTCGTCGCTGTAGGGCGCGCCCGGGTAGGCGCACCACAGGCTGCCGTTGTTGTTGTCGTTGACGTTGGAGTACGCGAAGGGCAGCGAGAAGGACTGGCCGAGCAGGTCGTGGAACGCGAAGAAGGAGGTCTCGCCGTAGTCGACCCGGTCGATCTCCCGCGCGTCGAACTTGAGGGCCACCTGCTCGCCGTTGGCCGGCAGGAAGATGTGATCCGGCCAGGCGAAGGTCGAGTCGAAGCCGTGCTGGCTCACGTTGGCCTCGCCGCGGGACAGGATGGCGTAGCCACCCGGCTCGATGACGAGGTGTGTCTCGATGACGGCGAGCGCGCCGCCCACGCCGACCTCGAGGTCCTTCAAGGAGCGCCGGTCCGCGCTGGCGTTGCGGAACTCGACCCACTGCGGCGCGTCCGCTTCGTGGGGTGAGAGCAGCAGCTCGGTGATGACGTAGGTGCCCTCCTCCGGGGCCTCCGGGCAGGCCAGGTTGGTCTGCCCCGGGTCGCCCATGCCGAAGCCATCGCCGAAGGGTCCCGCCTGGGTGAAGCACCAGTTGGCGCCGTCGTCGTTGCCGATCGGGTTGAGGTGCTCACGGCCCAACATCGTGGAGACGCCGGGGGCGACCGGCATGGCGATGCTGGCGGTGACCTCGTCCAGGACCGCGCCGTCGCCGTCGTAGAGCAGCAGCGGGATCTCGCCGTCGAGGTTCACCTCGTCGAAGTCGAAGGCGTCGCCCCAGGCGGCCAGGACCTCGACGCCGCCGTTCGCGACCTGGTCGTCGGTTCGACCGAAGACCGCGGCTTCGTTCTCGCCGATCTCGCCCGCTTCCTCGATCGTCCACTCCTGGTCCCCGAAGGTGAAGCGCATGCCTTCGATGGAGACCGGCTGCGAGGTCGTGTTGCTGACCTCGACCCAGCCGCGGTCAGCCAGGTTGGACTCCAGGGCCAGGAAGAACTCGGAGATGAACACGCCCGGCTCGCCCGCGGTGGCGTCGTCGTCGTCCGCGGTGGCGTCGTCGTCGTCGGGGGTGGCGTCGTCGTCGTCGGGCGTGGCGTCGTCGTCGTCCTGCGTGGCGTCGTCGTCGTCTCCGGGCCCCTCGGCGCAGAACCCCTGGGCCGGGGGGTCCGCATCGGGATCCTCCCCGTCGCAGTGCGCGTTGCTGGGGCAGTAGGTGTCGTCCCAGCAGGGCACGTCGCTGACCTGCACGGTGAAGGGGCAGCCGGTCAACAGCAGCAGCAGGGACAGCAGCGGCAGGAACTTCACCACGCGCCTCCCACGGTGAGCGCGAAGCCGCCGTCGGGCAGCGGCGCGGCGATCGCGTAGATGGGGGGAGACACCGGCGCGCCCGCGACGGCGTTGGGGCCACCTCGGGCTGCGGTGATGATCAGCGCGGTCACCGCGCCGACCGCGAGGCCGCTCGCCGTGGCCAGGAACAGGCCGCTGTTGCGTGCGGCGGCGGGGCCGGTCTCCGACTGGATGGCATCGAGCTCGGCCGTCTGGGCTCCGCCGCTCTCGAAGCGGGCCTCCAGGTCGAGGCGCACCTGGTTCTGCCAGCCTGAGAGGCCGCCGAGGCCCGCGGCGCCACCCGCGAGGCCGACGCCCAGGGCGATGCCGCCGGGATCGGGGCCCGTCGAGGCCGGAGCCGACTTCGCGCTCACGCGCCGCAGCCGCTTCTTCGCGTCCTTCACCTGGCCGACGAGCGCCTTGTCGTCCCCCGAGGTCGCGACGAAGGCCTCCAGGTCCGCGCTGCCCAGGTCATCGCGCCCGATGCAGAGCGCGAGCAGGCCACGCCAGTACAGCAGGCTCTGGTCCTTCGACTCCTCGTAGGCCTCGCTGACCTCGACCCAGGTCCCCGAGACCCGCGCGATGGACGAGCCGGCCGAGGAGATGTCGTTGCCCGCCGCGTCGGCGCAGAGCTCCTCGTGGACCTCGGCCGCCTGGATCGCGACATCGGTCGGCGCGGCCGCCAGGGCCATCACCGCGAAAGGAATCAGAGCCAATCTGGCCGTGTGACGCATCGCCCCCATGCACTCCCGATCTTGGCATACCGGCCGCGCAGCGGCGCGGTTCCTGTGGATCCCGACTCCACCCGCTCCCCATCGGCGCTGCGCTTCGATCTTGTAGCGAGGACCCGCGGAACGAGCAGATCCCTCAGCGAGCGAGCCGCCGCTTCAGCTGATCTTCGTAGAGCGACGCGGGCTCCAGCGGCAGCTCCACGTCGAGCCCTTCCAGGTGGTCGTCAGGCTCGGTGCCCTCGCCGATCGAGAAGAGCCCGTCCTCGGCGATGTCGGCCTGCACGGTGATGCCCTCGGTGCCGATCACGTAGCCCCAACCGTACTGGTACGAGTCCAGCCGGCCCGCGCCGCGCAGGTTCCAGAAGACGTTCTGCGTCGCGCTGTGCCCGGCCCCGCTGCTCCACTCGCCGCGGTTGACCGCGCCCCAGCCGTCGTCCGCGACGCTGTCGTCGATGAGGTTCGCCATCGCCAGGCTGTGGTGGAACTCGCTCAGGCCCACGCTGCCGATGTTGCTGCTCTCGCTCAG
The DNA here is from genome assembly GCA_029261955.1 of Deltaproteobacteria bacterium. Classification (GTDB taxonomy): domain Bacteria; phylum Myxococcota_A; class UBA796; order UBA9615; family UBA9615; genus CALCXL01. Next base: position 4,591 of record JAJDAI010000681.1, read on the forward strand.
CTGGGTGAGGCCCTCGCTGCTGTGAGTGCGGAGCCAGACGCAGCCCGAGGTGCCGAAGCCCCAGTTCTGGATGAAGTTGTGCCGGCCGGCGACGCCCTGGCAGTCGCGCACCAGGATCTCGCCGCTCTGGAGGATCTCGAAGAGGTAGCCGTTGCCGCCGCCGCCCCGGTTCTGCGCGTGGCCCAGCGTCGTGTCCGCGATCGTCACCCGCTTGCTGGTCGTGACCCGGATGCCGCCCGACAGCAGGTGCCGACCGCGGTCGTCCTGGCTGTTGGGGGACTCGAAGGACTCCACCTCGCGGACCCAGCAGTCGGACACGTCGTCCATGCGCACGGCGTGCGTGCGGTTGAGGTTCCACGCGCTGTCCCAGCGACCGACGGTGGAGAGCGCCAGGGACTCGATCCCGCACTCGCTCAGGTAGCCGGACTCGGTGCGCAGGCTGGCCGAGTCGCGCAGCAGCGCGGGGTAGCGCAGGGGGATGTCGAGGGTGACCTCGTTCCCGTCCACGGCGACGACCTCGCGACGGAAGAAGGGCATCCACTGGCCATTGAAGGCCTGCCAGGTGCCCGCCATGCCGTGCTCGGCGATGAAGGCGTCCGTGATGAGCCAGCCCAGCGCGACCTCCTGGCCGGGGCTCAGCGACGAGGCGTCTTCCAGGGTGACGACCGTGGACCGGTTCTCCGCGTCGCTGCCGAGCGGCAGATCGGGCCCGCGCTGCACGTCCCCGGAGATGCTGATGTGGCCGTTGTCGCTCATGCCGGCGGTGCGCGTGAACCAGAGCTGCGTCCGCTCGGGGCCCTCCCCCTGGAGCACGATCGGCGCGGTGACGAGCAGCCGATCGTCCACCCGGTAGCTGCCTTCGGGGAAGCGCAGCGTGCCGGCGCTCAGCGAGTCGATGGCGGCCTGGATGGCGGCGGTGCTGTCGGTGGCGCCGGTGGGGTCCGCACCGAAGTCGAGCACCGAGGCCGCGGGCTCCGCCGGGGCGGGCAGCGGGGCCTCGCCGCGGTGGTAGCCGGCGTAGCTGAAGTCGTGCAGGAAGCGGTCGCCCTCGGAGAAGGCGGGCGTCCAGTCAGCGGGGTAGAGGCTGGAGCGCCACGACGTCGGGGGCGGCTGGGACGAGTCGTCGTCGTCCGCCGAGTCGTCGTCATCCAGGGCGACGCTGCTGTCGTCGTCGTCCGCTGGCTCGGGGCAGGCGGCGAGCAGCAGGACGAGCAGCAACCTCATCGACGACCTAGACCTGCGCCCGGAGGTAGCGACCCAGGCGCTCGAGGTTCTCCTGGGGCTTCGCCACGCGGATGTCGAGGGTCACGCGGGTGCCGCTGCGCAGGGCCTCGCAGGCGGAGACGGCGCCGAGGATGCGGATGGGGAGCTGCTGCGGCGAGTCGTCCACCACGGCGCGAAACGCGATGAAGGCGCGGGTCTGCGTGCCGACGGGCGGGGGCTGCGGCGTGCGCACGATCAGCTGCTGGGCCGAGGCCGACTCGATGATGCAGGGCACCTGGCTGCCGTCCCACTCGAGCACGCCGCCCACGCTGTCGGGCACGGTCGGCAGCGTCTGGGCCGCGGCGAGCGAGGGAATGGCGGGGTCGGTCGTCGCGCCCGGGGGGCGCACGTTCCAGTCGGCCTGCGGGGTCGGATCGGGGCCGGCGACGGGGCCGTCGACCGGGCGGCGGATCTGCGAGACGAAGGGCGGCAGGCTGTTGTCGTCCTCGCCGAAGCCCGCGAGGCTGTTCGAAGAGAAGACCGAGCGGTGGCCGCCGTCCAGGGCATCCTCGATGTCCTCCGCCGTGAAGGGGCGCTCGACGAAGGCCCGGACGCCGTTCTCCTTGAGCAGCGCCATCTGGTCGTCTGGCGGCCGCGGGCGCTCGTAGGTCCCGATGACGGGCACGTCCTGGAGCTCCCGCATGCGCTTCATGGCGCGGAGCAGCTCGATGGCCTTCGCGGTGGGCGGTGCCGAGTCGAGCAGCACGAGCATCGGCGGCCGGGTCAGGGACGCGAGCCCCTCGCGGCCATCGCGGGCGGCGTGGGCGGCGTAGCCGAGGTCTTGAAGCAGCGTGATCGCCTGATCCGCCGCGTGCCGGTCCGGCTCGACCACGAGCGCGCGCAGTTTCCGACCCAGCCCCTTTTCCGTCCCAGACATCGAACTCCCTGTGCTGTCCGCAAGCCAGCCCCAAGGTCGCTGATCGGGGGATGGGGTGCAAGGTCTGGCGCGGCCGCGGGGAGCTGTGCGGCTACGGACCGGGCGCTGAGCCAGAACTTTTGGCGACCCGCGGCGCGCCGCCCCTCCGTCTACTGGAAGACTGCGACCGAGGAGGGGGGGACCGTGGACCGGGGACTGGACGACGAGGCCATCGCGGAGCTGCTGCACGAGCAGCGGCCTCACTGCGGTTTCGCCGACTTCTTCTTCCGCGTGCGCGTGCGGCACTACGAAGACCTCCCCCCGCAGCCGCAGCGTCTGCTGGACCAGCTCGCGGCCGACCGACCGCTCTGCGAGGCCATCGCCGAGCGCCTCGTCTGGACCGAACTTCGGGCCCTGACCGTCGCGGGGCGCTACGGACGTGAGGAGACCGCGCGCCTGATCGCTCGGCTGAAGCAGGACGACCTGCCGGGCGGCTCGCAGGCGGCGGCCCGGCTGTCCGCGGCACAGCGCTACCTCGATCTGGCGGAGGAGCAGGCCTTCGACCCCGACTGGGCTCCAGTGCTGGAGGCGGCCCTCGGGCGGGTCGGAGATGAGCCCTGCGTTCCCACGGTCGAGCGCCTGGCCGAGCTCCGCGCCGAGCTGCACCTCCGGGCGCCCGACCTGCTCGCCGAGGTCGAGCCCTGGCTGCAGAATCCGGTGGACCCGTGAGACCGCAGGACGCGAACGGACCCGGGGAGCTGTTCGGCGCCGAGGCGCTGACGGATCTGCGCTCGCTGAAGCGCCGCTACGCCGCGCTGCTCAAGCAGCACACCCCCGAAGCGGACCCCGAGGGCTTCCAGGCCCTGCGCGGCCACTTCGACGCCGCAAAGGCGATGCTCCGCGCGGACCGCGTGGAGGCGGAGCAAGGCGAACCCGAGCCGCCCAGCGACGACGACTGGGTGGACGAGCTCATCGAGCGGACCACGGCGGAGAACGTGGGGCAGACCCTGGACGAGCTGCGGACCCGGGCGCTGGAGCAGGGCAGCACCGCCGCGGCGCTGACCGCCCTGGCCATCCTGGAGGCGCGGGCGCCAACGGAGACCCTCGACCTGCTCGCCGCGCTCGCCGACGTGCCGGCCCACCTCGACCTCGTGCCGGGCGCGCTGGGCTTTCTCTGCCGGGAGCGGGGCCAGCTGGCCGTGGATCCGCGCACCGAGCCCCTGGTCGACCGCTTCGCCGAGCACGAGGGCTGGTCGTCGCTGCTCAGCAACTGGATCGCGGGCCTGATGGCCGAGGGGGAGGTGGCAACGGCGCACGCGGCCTTCCGCGCACGCGAGCCGAAGCTCAAGGCCCAGGAGCCGCGCGCCTGGTTGCTGCTGCTCTGGTCCGTGCTCCGTCAGGCCGCCTGGGACGTGCCGGCGACCCAGCTGCAGGCGGACCTCGATGCCCTGGACGACACGCGGCTCCCCATCGAGCACGAGGAGTACGTGATCCTGGTGCGCGGGCTGACGGGCGCCCTGGCCTGGGGTGAGGCACAGCGGGACCCCGCGGTGCCGCGCTGGCTGCTCCAGGCGGTCCGGGCGGGCGCCTTCCAGCGGCGCAGCGTCAGCCTCCAGGTGCTGCGTTGGGTGGCCGAGCGGGGCAGCGAGTGCGACGAGGCCCTGCAGGATGTGCGGCTGCGCCACCCCGGGCTCGCGCGGCTGCTGGCGGACATGGAGTCCCACGTGACGGGCTCGAGGGAGCACGTCACCTCGGTGGTGCTCGAGCCCGACGAGCCGCAGCCGGTTCGGGACGAGGTGAAGGAGGTCCTCGACTCGCTCGAGAAGGCGGGGCAGGGCCGAAACGACTCCGTGCTCGACGACCCCGACGTGCAGCGGGCGAAGCGGAAGGAGCTGATCGCCATCCTGATGATCTTCGTGGGGGCCAGTCCGGTGCTGTTGTTGATGGGCGCCGGTTGGCTCGATCAGCTCGAGTTCCTGGGCGATGTCTCGGGCACCATCCTGGGCCTGCTCGGGTGGCTCCCCATGGACCCGGTGGAGTTGGGCTTCTGGCTCGCCTTGCTGGGCCCGACCGGCGTGCTGTTCAAGGTCCGCGCCGAGAAGGAGCGCAAGAAGGCCATCTACCTGGCCGAAGACGACAGCCAGCCGGAGCCCGAGGAGCTCGCAGTCGAGCTGAGGCAGCATGGGCTGTGGGTGCACGAGCTGGTCCTCGCGGTCGTCACGAACCCGCGCCGCTGGCCCTGGCTGGCGCGACACAAGAACGCGCCGAGCGAGCGAGCGGTGCTGGGCCCCCGCCACGTGCTGCGCGTGCTGCGTGAAGCCGCGGCGGACTTCGAGCAGAGCCGGGCTGAGCCCACCGACGACTCCGGGGAGGAGGACGAATGAGCGACGAGAGCACGATCTTCGGCATCGACCTGGGCACCACCCACACGCTCGTCGCCGTCTTGGATGGGCAGCACCCGAGGGTGTTGCTGAACGAGCTGGGCGAGTCGCTGGTGCCCTCGGCCGTGGCGCTGGACGACAGCGGCCACCTCATCATCGGAGCCGCCGCCCTGGAGTACCTGGACCGCCGGCCCCGGCGCGGCGCGCGGCGCTTCAAGACCGACATGGGCACCGACGCGCCGCACCGCCTGGGCGACGACGTGCACAGCTCCACCCACCTGTCCGCCGCCCTGCTGCGCGAGGTGAAGGCCATGGCCGAGGCCGCCGTGGGACACCCGGTCCGCCGGGCCGTCGTCACCGTGCCCGCCTGGTTCCAGGAGCCGCAGCGCGCGGCGACCCGCGAGGCGGCGCAGCTCGCCGGGCTGGTGGTGGAGCGCATCGTGAACGAACCCACCGCCGCCGCCCTCGCGCACGGCCTGCACGACTCCGGCGACCCGCGGACGGTCGTGGTGGTGGACCTGGGCGGCGGCACCTTCGACGTGTCCGTCCTGGAGTACTTCGACGGGGTGGTCGAGGTCGTGGCCAGCGCGGGGGACAGCCGGCTCGGCGGGGAGGACTTCACCGACGCGCTGCTCCAGGTGGTGCTGGACCAGAGCGGGGCGGAGCCGAGCCTCGAGGACCGCACCGCGCTGAGGCGCGCCATCGAGGAGGCGAAGCGCAGCCTGTCCGAGCGGGAGCGCTCCGTGGTCGACGCCGGCGTGGGCCCGGCAGTCATCATCACGCGAGCGGAGCTGGACTCGGCCATCGCGCCGCTGCTGAGCCGGGTCAAGCTGCGGCTGCACGACGTGCTCGCGCAGGCCTCCATCTCGGCCGGTGAGGTGGACGACGTGCTGCTGGTGGGCGGCGCGACCCGCACCCCCGCCCTGCGCCGGATCGTGCAGGAGGTGTTCGGGCAAGCGCCGCGCGACGACATCGATCCCGACACGGTCGTCGCCCTGGGGGCGGCGGTCCAGGGGGCGCTGCTGGCGGGCGACGCGGCGGTGGGCGACCTGGTGGTCACCGACGTCGTGCCGCACACCCTCGGCGTCGAGATCCTGCGCTTCGACGGCGATCTGGCGCTGCCCGACTACTTCCTGCCCGTCGTGCACCGGAACACCGCGCTGCCGGTCCGCCAGGTGAGCACGATCTCGACCATCCACCGCCAGCAGAAGGAGCTGCGGGTCCGCGTCTTCCAGGGAGAGAGCCGCTTCGCTTCGGCGAACCGCCTGCTGGGCGAGTTCCACGTCCGCGGCCTGCCGCCGGCCCCGGACGACGACGGCCAGCCCATCGAGCTGGTCTTCACCCACGACCTGAACGGCTTGTTGGAGGTGGAGGCCCGGGTGCTGGAGACCGGCCAGAAGGCCGCGCTGATCATCGAACAGCGGGCGGGGCGGATGAGCGACGAGGAGCGCGCCCG
>JAJDAI010000682.1 GCA_029261955.1 Deltaproteobacteria bacterium
AGGCCGACGCCTACGAGGAGTTCGCGGACCGCGGCCTGATGGTCGTGCACCTGCTGGTCGAGGGAGACCCCGAGGGCAGCCCCGCCAACGTGACCCGCTGGGACGAGTCCTGGGACCTGGGCTTCGCGGTGCTCGACCAGAACGATCAGGACCTGCTGGACGCGTACGTCGAGGTGGAGGGGGACTCCTTCAACGTGCCGTCCTGGTCGCTCATCGACCGCTCGATGACCGTCCGCTCCTGGTACGACAGCGAGCCCTTCGACGTCGACGCGGTGGAGGACCTGCTCGACGAGGAGATCCCCTTCGTCGACTGGCCCCTGCCCGCCAACACCCGCGAGCTGCGCGAGGCCCTCGGCTTGCGGGTCTTCGCCGACGACGACGCGACGCTCGACGCCAAGTTCGTGGACGAGTCCCTCAACGCCAGCATCGAAGGCGACCTCGCGGCCGGCCTCGGGCGCAACGACTTCGCCCCGGTGGACGAGCGGGGCAACGCGGCCCGCTCCCCCTTCGGCGGCGGCGAGTGCGCGGCGTCGCTGGCCGGTCGGTCCTCGCTCCCTGCCCTGCTCCTGCTCCCGTTCCTGCGGCGCCGCCGCCATCCCGGACGCTGACGATGCGCCTGTTGCTGTTCCTGCTGCTCCTGCTCTCCCCCACCCTCGCGACCGCCGACGACGACACGCCCCCCTGGGACACGGGGGACGATGACGAGGAGGGCGAGGGCGAGAAGACCCCGGCCCCGGAGGAGGACAAGCCCGCCCCGCAGCCCGAGCCCGAGCCCCAGCCCGAGCCGGCGCCCCTGCTCGGCGCCTACCGCACCGGCGGGCCCGTCGGTCTGGGCTTCTCCGCCGGCACGCTCAACGGCTTCTCCCTGAAGATCTGGCCCGCGCGCGAGCACGGCATCGTCTTCAACCTCGGCTCGCCCCTCCTGCTGAACGCGGTGGGCATGAACGTGGGCTACCGCTACCACCTGCCGGCGATCACGCCGCGGGGTACGACGGCGTCGATCCACCTGTCGATCGGCGGCGCCTTCCGCACCCGGCTGGTCTTCTACAACAACGGCACCTTCGTCGAGATCGGCGGCGGCCTCGCCATCGGCGCGTCGGTGACGCTGAGCGACGCGCCCATCGAGTTCTGGGCCGAGGTCATCCCCGCCGGAGTCGGCGGCGTGAACCCCGCAGGCGTGGGCGTCGGCTTCGACGTGGACGGTCTGGTCGGGGTTCGCTTCTTCCCCGGAGGCTGAGCCCTCCGCCCAGCGGTCGAGTCCGAGAGCGGCTTGCTGCCCCGCGCGAACGCGCGTGGTATTAGGGCGTCCGCCCGCGCGAGTCCACCGCGCCTGGGCCCGGAAAGACCGCATGAGCACAGCAGAGCACGCCTCGTTCCGCGAGCAGGTCGTCGGCCTCGACAACCGCTTCTGGATCGTCAACGTCATGGAGATGTTCGAGCGCCTCGCCTACTACGGCGTTCGGGCGGTCGTGGCCATCTACATGGTCCTCCCCGAGTCCCAGGGCGGACCGGAGTTCACGCACATCCAGAAGGGCGCGATCTTCGCCTGGTGGGCCGGCGTGCAGTCCGTGCTGCCGATGTTCACGGGTGGCTTCGCAGACCGCTACGGCCACAAGAACACCATCGCGGTCGCCATCATCTTCAAGGTCATCGGCTACGGGATGATGGCCTACCTGATGGACTACACCGGCTTCTTCTGGGGCTGCATGTTCCTGGCGGCCGGAACCGCGATCTTCAAGCCAGGCGTGCAGGGCACCCTGGCGGCGGCTCTGAAGTCGAGCAACGCCTCGGTGGGCTGGGGGATCTTCTACCAGCTGGTCAACATCGGCGGCTTCCTGGGCCCCGTGATCGCGGGCCTGCTGCGGCAGCTCTCCTGGAGCTACGTCTTCCTCGCCTGCGCCGCCATCGTCTGCGTCAACTTCCTGTGGCTGCCCTTCTACAAGGACCCCACGCAGGAAGCGGGCTACGACGGCCACGGTGCGAAGGGCGCGGAGAGCTGGGGCATGCTCAGCCGCGCCGTGACGGCCAACGAGGCGCGCTTCTGGGGCGCCCTCATCCTCGCCGTCACGCCCTACCTCGCCTGGCGCGACTGGACCAACGGCGACCTCAAGGTCGAGACCCTGGCCGCGGCCATGTCGCTCTGCGCCTTCGCCATCTACGTCCCGCAGAAGGCCCGCTTCGACAAGGGCAGCACCGACGCCCTGACCGTCTTCGTGGTCTCCGTCGTCGGCCTGTTCCAGAAGCGGGTGCTGGCCTTCTGCCTGGTCTTCTCGGGCTTCTGGCTCATGTTCAACCAGGTCTTCGACCTGCTGCCCAACGTCATCGACGACTGGGTCGACAGCTCGGGCCTCATCGCCACCGCGGGCTCGCTCATGAGCACACCCATCGTGCCGGGCCTGCTCGCCGTGGTGCTCGGCACGCTCGTGGGCGCCGTGGCCGGCCTCATCGTGCTCCTGGCCATGCGCCCGGACCACCACGAGGCGAAGGACGTGCACTGGGGCTCCTTCATCGTCGTGGGCATCGCGCTGTTCGGCGCCTCGGGCGCGGCCTGCAGCCTGTTCCTGGGTGGCAGCAACGGCACCTTCATCGCCGCCACCGTGGTGGGCATCGCCGCGGGCATCGGGGCCTTCATCGCCCGCCCGCCCGCAAAGCTGATCGCCATCGGCGCCGCCGGGC
>JAJDAI010000683.1 GCA_029261955.1 Deltaproteobacteria bacterium
GGACGAGGGCCATCTGGTACTGCTCGCGCTCGTCCTGCAGGCGGTCCTGGGCCGAGGTCAGCGCGACGTCCTTCGTGCTCACCTCGCGCTCGAGCCCGTTGCCCTGCTCCTGGAGCTCCTCGACGTAGGCCTGGAGACGCCCCCGCTCGGTGGTCAGGCGGTGCACCCGGTCCTGGGCCTCCTCGAGCAGGTGCTTCGACGCGCCCTGGGCGCGCTCCAAGCTGCCCAGGAACTCCTCCTGGAGCCGGTTCCGCTCGTCGTGCGCCGTCTGCAGCGCCGAGCTCTTCTTGTCCACGTCGGCCTTCAGGTCGTCGGAGAGGGACTGGACGCGCAGCATCTCGTCGCGGGTCGTGTCCCGCTGCTGCCGGGCCTGGACGAGGGCGCTGTGGGCCTCGCGGATCCGCTCCTCGGCGTTCAGCTGCACCCGGTTGCGCTCGGCGTTCCACTCGGCCTCGGCCTCGGAGGCCTGCCGCTGCAGCGCCCCGAGCTCCTCTTCGCGCAGGGCGAGGCGGCGGGCCGTGTCGCCCAGCTTGCCGGTCAGCTCGCGCGCCTTGATGGACAGGACCAGGCGCTCTCGCTCGGTCTCCTGGAGCCGCCCCCGCAGCTCCTCCGCCAGGGCGAGGGCGCGCTCCTCGGCGACTTCGAGGGCGCGCAGGGCCGAGGTCTCGGCCCGCTCCTTGTCCTTCTCCGCGGCGAGGCGCCGGGCGGCCTCGGACTTCGCGGCGCGATCGGACTCGCTGGCCTCGAAGACCGCGCGTTCGAGCCGGGCCTGGAGGCTCCCGTTGTTCGCTTCGAGGCTGTTGGCGCGGGCGCGGGCTTCGTCGAGCAGCGCCGCGGCCTGCTTGCGCTCCTCCGCCAGCTTCTCGGCTCGCTCGCGCTCGCTGCGCTCCCGATCGACCGTGAGCTCCTGGAGGGCGGCGTCCTTCTTGCCGAGATCGGCTTCGACGTCGTTCAGGCGGTTCTGATGCACCGCGAGCTGGTCGGCGAGGCGGTCGCGCTCGGTGCGGGTCTGCGAGAGCGCGGCCTGGGCGGTCTGGACCCGGGACTCGGCGAGGTCGCGCAGCTCGGCGGTCGCGTCGTCCCCCTGCTGCTGGTTGCGCAGGTGCTCGGCCTCGAAGCGGGCCTCCGCCTCGTCGAAGCGGCGCTGCTGCTGGGCGAGGGCCCGGTCGCGGCCGGCGACTTCGCGCTCCAGGTCGCGGACCCGGGTCTGAAGCTCCTCGGACCGGCTGCGGAGCTGGCCGCGCTCCTGGGTCAGCGCGGCGACGGCGTCGTGGGCGCGCTCCAACAGCTCGTGGCTGCCGACTTCGGCGCGCTGGAGGGCGCCGAGGAAGTCCTCCTGGAGGCGGTCCCGCTCCGCTGCGGCCTGCTTCAGGGCTTCGGTCTTCTTGGCGGCGTCCGCGGCGAGATCGGAGGCTCGGCCCTCGGCGACCGCGAGCTTGCCGGCCACGCGATCCAGCTGGGCGCGGGCTTCGGTGGCGGCCGCCGATGCGGCTGTCGTCCGCTCCTCGGCGGCCTCCCGGACCTCCTGGAGTCGCTCGGCTGCGGCCTGCTCGGCCTTGAATGCGGCGGCATCGTGACGCGCCTCGGCCTGCTCGGCCGCGCGGCGGATCTGTTGCACCACGACGTCGCGGCCGTCGACCTCCCGCTCGAGGTCTCGGGCGCGGCCCCGCGCTTCGTCGAGCGCGGCCTTCAGCTGACCGCGCTGGCCTTCGAGGGTTGAGATGCCGTCCCGCGCGCGGCCGAGCTCGTCTCGGGCCGCTGCCTCGGCGCGGTCCAAGCTGCCCAGGAACTCCAGCTCCAGCCGCGCGCGATCCGCCTCGGCCGCCGAGAGCGCCGCGTCCTTCTCGCGCCCCGAGCGCTCCAGGTCCCGCACGCGGTGGCCGAGCTCCTCGAGCTTCGCCTGCGCGGCGCCGCGCTCGTCCTCCAGCTCCGCGATGCGGTCCCGAGCGCGCACGAGCAGCCCCCGGGCCGCGCTTTCGGCCTTGTCCAGCGAGCGCAGGAAGTTGGCCTCCAGGCGCTGGCGCTCGCGGCCGGCCTGCTCGAGGCCCGCGGTCTTCTTGCCGATGTCCGCTTCCAGGTCCGTGACCCGCGCCCGCTCGCTGGCGAGCTGGTCGAGGGCGGCGTCGCGCTGTGCGCTGGCGAGCTCGAAGCGGCGCTGCACGCCCTCCAGCCGCTCCTGCGCTTCGGCCTGGGTCTCGCGGGTCGCCTCCTGGTGGCGGGTGTCGATGCGGGCGGCCTCGTCCTCGTGCCGCCGCAGCTCGTCGTCCGCGAGCTTCTTCGCCTCGGTCGCCTGTCGCTGCTTGGTTTCGAGGTCCCGCTCCAGGTCCGCGACGCGGTGAGTGGACTCGGCGAGTCGAGCCGTCAGGCGGCCGCGCTCGGTGTCCAGCTTCGCGAGGCGGTCGCGCAGCTGCTCGGCGACGCGGGTCGCGCCCTGCTCGGCCCGCTCGAGCTGCTCCAGCGCGTCGGCGCGGGCTGTCTCGAAGGCGGAGGCGGCCTCGGCCGACTGGCGGGCGATCTGCTCGCGCAGGCGCTCCGACTCGCGGCCCTTCTTGACGGACTCGGCGCGTACGGCCGCCAGCTCGGCGCGGGTCTCCTCCAGCTGGCCGCGCAGCACGTCGGCGTCGGCGGAGGAGTGGGCGTCGGCGGACAGGGCCGAGTCGAGGCGCTCCCGGAGCTCCTCCAGATCCTGGCTGCGCTGGGCCTCCACGTCCGCGAGCTCGGCCTCCTTCTTCCGCAGGTCCTGCCGGAAGGCCTCGATCTGGTCGCGCTGCCGCTGAGCCTCGTCGACCGCGCGGCGGCGGTCCTCTTCGAAGCCCAGCGCCTCGCGGTCCCGGGCCACGAAGCGGGCCTCGAGCTGCTCGTTGTCGGCGCAGAGCTCGGTGATCGACAGCTTGAGCTTCGCGAGCTCGCGCGTGGCGCGGGCCAGCGCGTCCTGCTTCTTCTTCAGATCGAGGCTGCGCCGCTCCAGCTCGCGACCCAGCTCGACGGTCTCCTTGCTGGTCTCGCCCTGCTGCTCCTGGAGGTAGGCGACGGCTTCGTTCTTGAAGCGGCTGACCTCCTGGAGGGACTCGCCCAGCCGGTCCACGGAGCCCATCAGCGTGCCGATGCGCCCGTTGAGCGTCGCGATCTCCTCGGTCTTCTTGCCGAGGTCGCCGCGCTGGTCGACCAGGAGCTCGCGCAGCCGCTTGTTCTGCTCGTGATCGTCCAGCAGGTCGCCCTGCGTGCGCGTGAGGCGCCCGATCAGGGTCTCGGTGCGGCTCCGGCGGATCGGGTGGCGGACCACCTGGTCCAGCGGCCCGGAGGTGCGGTCCCAGGCGTACTTCTCGCGGGCCAGCCGCTGCGCAGCCGCCGAGGCCGCCGCGATGAGGCCGGGCTCGTCGAGCAGCCGCCCCACCAGCTCCTGCAGCGCCCGCGTGTCCGTGGGATCCACGCACCAGCCCGCGCCGTAGTCGAGCAGGTCGCTGGCGATGACCTGGCGCGGCGACGTGATGATCGGCAGCCCGCAGCGCAGGTAGTCGATCTGCCGGAACGACAGGTTGATCTCGCGCTCGGGGTTCGGCGCCATCAGGTCGAAGGCCAGCGAAGCCCGCGAGTACTGGTGCCACAGCTCGTTGATGGGCACGAGGCCCTTGAAGGTGACCCGCGGGTGGTCTTCGGGCAGGGCGCGGCGCGGGTCGGCGTAGCGGCTCGTGTCCGAGCGGATGTCGTAGCGCCCGCCGTACAGGTGCAGCTCGCCCTCGCCGCGCTCGTCCAGCACCGACAGCAGCGACGCGAGCCCCGAGGACAGGTCGGCCCAGGGCCAGAAGACGCCGCCGGCCACGAAGACCGGCAGCTCCGGCTTGTGCGGCGGCGGGAAGTCGGGCGGGCAGGAGATGGGGACGACCACGCCGGCGTCCTGCGTGCAGTCGACCCCCGCGAGCGCGAGCAGGGGCAGGTGGAAGTACTTCTGGCGCTCGTTGGAGAAGACGAAGGAGTCGGCGCGCTGGATGGCGTCGAGCACCCGCACGGCGTCGCGCTCGTCGTCGCCCTCCTGGAACTGCTGCTCCAGGATGCGGGGCGCGAAGAGATCGAGGATGACCGAGAAGCGGCCGTCGGGCAGGCGCCGCGCTTCTTCGAGGGCCTCCAGCAGGACCACGTCGGGGTCCACGCGCTGGACGATCTCGTGCAGCTCGAAGGCTTCGGTGAAGGAGAAGGGCTGGCCCGCGGAGCCCAGGCCGCCACCGAGCCGGGCGATGCCCTCGGCCGTCTGGTTGGGCGGGGGCTCGAAGCCCGAGTCGAGCATCTGCTGCTCAGCGTCGAGGAACTCGAGCGAGGGGCGCGGCACCTCGTCGGTGACCGGCGCGGGGCCCACCGCGGTGAGGCGGCGGCGCTGGCGCTGGCCCGGCGGCTCCACGCTGCCGGTGATCGTGGTGAGCAGCAGCGGCTTCTTCTTGCGGCGGGCCTCGGCGTCCACCCGCTGCGCGTCCGGCAGGTCCTCAGC
>JAJDAI010000684.1 GCA_029261955.1 Deltaproteobacteria bacterium
CGTCGGGGAGCAGGATCGCGGCGCGGCGGGGACTCCGGGCTTCTGGCACGGCCTTCGCTACGTGCACAGCCGAGGCGCCCACCGCGCCCCGGAGGCCGCACCGACGCATGGACACCTTGAACACTGGCGACACCGCCTGGATGCTCACCGCGACCGCCCTGGTCCTGATGATGACCCTGCCCGGGCTCGCCCTCTTCTACGGCGGCATGGTCCGCAAGAAGAACGTGCTCGCGACGCTGATGCAGAGCTTCGCGATCGCCTGCGTCTCCAGCGTGCTCTGGATGGTGGTGGGCTACAGCCTGGCCTTCAGCGAGGGCTCGGCCTTCGTGGGCGGCCTCGACAAGGCGTTCCTGCGGGGGATCTCGGTGGACTCGCTGACCGGGACGATCCCCGAGTCCCTGTTCATGAGCTTCCAGCTGACCTTCGCGGTCATCACGCCCGCGCTGATCACGGGCGCCTTCGCCGAGCGCATGAAGTTCAGCGCGCTGCTGTGGCTGAGCGGACTCTGGCTGCTGCTGGTCTACGCGCCCGTCTGCCACTGGGTCTGGGGCGGCGGCTTCCTCAGCGGGGACGGGGTCCTGGACTTCGCCGGCGGCACGGTGGTGCACGTGAACGCGGGCGTCGCGGGGCTCGTCGCCGCCATCTACCTCGGCCCGCGCCGGGGCTTCGGCCGCACGCACTTCTCACCGCACAATCTGGTCCTGACGGTCATCGGCGCCTGCATGCTCTGGGTCGGCTGGTACGGCTTCAACGCGGGCTCGGCGCTGGCGGCCAACGGCAGCGCGGCGATGGCGCTCGCGGTGACCCACATCGCCGCGGCGGCGGCGGGCGTGAGCTGGATGGCGATCGAGTGGACGGTCGAGAAGCGGCCCAGCGTGCTCGGCATCGTGACGGGCGCCGTGGGCGGGCTCGTGGCGATCACGCCGGCGGCCGGCTACGTGGACCCCACGGGGGCGCTGATCATCGGCCTCATCGCGGGCGTGGTCTGCTGGTGGGGCGCGACGAAGCTCAAGTACATCTTCAAGTACGACGACTCGCTGGACGCCTTCGGGGTGCACGGGGTCGGCGGGCTGGTCGGCGCGCTGCTGACCGGCGTCTTCGCGGTGGAGTCCATCGGCGGGACCGCGGGCGGGCTCGAGGGGAACTGGATGCAGGTCGCGATCCAGGCCTGGGGCCTGCTTGCGACGATCGCCTACGCCGGGGTGATGACCTGGCTGCTGTTGAAGGTGATCGATCTGACGATCGGGGTGCGGGTGGACGAGGAGCAGGAGATCGAGGGGCTCGACATCGCGCTGCATGGTGAGGTGGTGCCGTAGGCGGGCTGGCAAGCGACCTCTCGCAACGGGCGCAACGGGCAACGGGCGCGACGCTTCTTTGGCTAGAAGCGGATCGTGATGCCGGAGGGGCTCAGGGCGATGGGGCCGTGGAGGGTGCGGGCGCCTCGCTCGTAGCGCGCGACGAGTTCCATGGAGGTGAGGGCTGAGAGCACCAGCGAGTGGCCGGCCAACGACAGCGCGATCCCGGGAAACACGGCCTCCCCCTTCCAGGCCGCCTGCGGAAGGATCAGCCCCACGATCACCCCGAAGACGGCGAGCGAGATCCCCCCTGGCAGCGCGGCTCCGCTCAGCTTGGGCGTGTCCAACCCGAACCGAACGACGGTGCTGGACAGGCTCGCGTAGGACGCCGCGGCCACCCAGACAGGGATGAAGGCGATCAGGCAGGCGGGCATCACCTCGGCCGCGCCTCGAATCCGCAGGCCCACGAAGACCGCGCTCGTGGCGCACAGCGGGGTGCCGACCGCGCCCACGGTGGCCAACCGCCGGGCCTCCTCGGCGGCGTCACGGGAGAGGTCCACCGCCCAGTCCTCGGCGAAGCGGGGTGGGTCGGCCTTCGCGGAGGCGGGGACTGCGAGCAGGGCGACCAGGAGCACCAGCCCGCCGGCGCCCCTGCCCTGCCGACGTCGACGTCGACGGAGCCGCAGCAACAGCAGAGGCAGCAACGCGAAGCCGCTCCCCGCTCCCCCGCCGCTGCATGTGCAGCCGGCGAGGGGCCACAGGACCTCCTCCGTCTCTCCCCAACCGGAGAAGTTGCCGGCGTGATCGACCGAACCGAAGCGCGTCCGCAGGACCTCGCCCGGGTCGGCCGGCCCCTGGTAGAGGACCTCGCCCGACGCGCCCAAGCCTCCGAGGAAGAGCAGCGGGACCTCGGCGTCCGCGACCTCGTCCACCTCGTCCGCGAGGGCCATCAAGACCCGCCCGTCGCCCGGCTCGAGTTCGTAGCGGACCCAGTCGTGCCAGCTGTCGCAGACCTCGGTGAAGTAGTCGTCTGTGCGCGCCTCGACGGCCGTCACGACGGGCACGTCGGGGGGGACTTCGTCGAGTTCGGTGCCGGTGGTGAAGGAGAGGACTCGCTCGTTGAACTCGGGCAGGGAGGCCCGATAGCGGGTCTCCGGAGCGAGCAGCTCGCGCGGCTCCCAGGCCACCAGGTCCTCGTGAGTGCCCCTCAAGGTGAGCCGCACGTCAACGGCGAGAAGCTCGCCCGCCTCGTCCTCCAGCCGGAGATTCGCGGCAGTCCCGGGCTCGCCGACACCGGGAGCCGCGTCGACTCCTCGCACCCAGATCCAGG
>JAJDAI010000685.1 GCA_029261955.1 Deltaproteobacteria bacterium
GCGGTGCCTTCGGCGTCCTCGTCCTCGTCCAGGATCCCCTGGAGTGCCTGCTGTTGGTCGATGACGTCCTTGTTCACGAACGCCTGGGCATTGATCAAGGCCGGCGGGGAAACCACCACGCCGACTGGCTGCAGGAAGCCCTGCCACTCCTTGTGCGCGTCAATCTCTCGGTTGTTGGTCGCCATCGCCGCTACCCCGACACCGGCCAGAGGTAGACCAGCCCCGCCGGCTCGACGCGCGTTGCCTTCACCTCGTAGGCCGCCCGGATCCGCGCCGGCTCCTCTGTGACCTCGGCGTCGATCAGGGTGAGGCGCTCACCCCACTTGCGCCTGTCAGCGTTGAGTTGGCGCATGGCGGCCCTGTCGAAGCCGAAGGACTGCTGGGGGTCTTCAAGTTCCTTCTGGCGCTCGCGGATGCGTTTCCGCTGAGCCTCCAGGATCGCCACCATCGCCACCGCTTCCTTCTCGGCGCGCTTGCCGAGGTCTCGAACGGCACGCTCGGTCAAGTCAGCGGCGCGGCGGTCGAGATGCGGGATCAACTCGGAGACGTCGCGCTCCGCCTCGGCGCGCAACCGGGCGTGGATCGCGTCGGGCACCTTCATGAGCCGGGGCGTTGCCAGCGACCGCTCCAGCAGGCCCAGGACCTCCTTCTTGTCGCCCTGGGTCAGCGCCTTGAGCTTGCTGCGGCCACGGGTTGCGGGGTCCGACCAGTCGGCGGCCACCGCGACGATCTCGTCGTGCAGTCGCGCGGCGCCCCTGCCGTACAGCGACAGCCGGCCCAGGGCGATCACCTTCGGCTCGGGATCGTCGGTCAGGACGACGCAGGCCCGCGTCAGGTCGTCGCGCAAGAAGCCCTGGGCCAGGAAGCGTCCCAGGAGCCGCTGAACCACCCGGTGTTCGAGATGGAGGTGAACGACGTCGCCGTCGAGGGTCCCCGGATCCCGGAACACGATGGGCCGAATCGCGGTCTCGCGGCGCCAGTCGCGCAGCTTCTGCTTGCGGCCGCGCGGCGGGCGCAGCGTGTCGAGGGTCGTCGTCCAGGTGGGATCGGCGCCGTCGCGCTCGTCCAGCGCAGGGAGGAACCAGCGTGCCGTCGAGGGGTCTTCCACCGCCTTCGCTGCGTCGGCGGGGGTCATCGGCTCGGCGTTCATCAGCGCCAGGGATGCGGACAGCGCGTTGCGGAAGTGCTCGTCGCTGAGCCCGAGCCATTCCTGCGAACTCGCCAGCATCCCCTGGAGGTTCTCCAACTCCTTCGCCAGCGCGTCATGGCGGCGCGTGCTCTCCAACTCGGCCGCGATGTCGCGGTGGCGGGGATCGTCGTCTGCCTTGCGGATGCCGTCCGTGATCCGGTCGGCGTCGGCGTGCTGGATCCCCTGGCGCATCAGGGTGTTCAAGTTCCGCTCCAACACGGGGGAGAGGCTCCCCAACTCCTCGTGGATCCGGCGAGTCTTCTCGACAAGGACCTCCAGCACGCGGTCCTCGGCGCGCTGGGGAAGCACGAAGTAGTAGCAATGGACGACATCGGCGCGCTGGAGCTTGCGGTCGATGCGGCCGTTCCGCTGTTCCATGCGCGACGGGTTCCAGGGCACGTCGAAGTGCACGAGGTCGGCGCAGTGGTTCTGGAGGTTGACGCCCTCGCGGGCGGCGTCGGTGGCGATCAGGATGCGGAGCGGGTGCTTCGCTGGGTCCAGGTTGAACGCGTGCTTGATGGCCTCGCGGCTATCCTCCCCGATGCCGCCGTGGAAGGTCTTGACGCGCTCGGACTCAAGCTCAGAGCCGGCGATGACCTGCCGAAGCTGCTGCTCCAGGTACCGCTTCGTGTCCGTGTACTCAGTGAAGATCAGGACACGCCGGTCCAGCCACTTCGCGCCGGCCGTACCGGCCTCTGGGCAGAGGTGCTCCTTGATCCACCCTCGCAGCCAGCCGATGCGCGGGTCGGCCTGGAAGCGGTACCGCTGGGTCAGGTCCCTCATCTCGGAGAGCAGTTCGACTTCACGGGGCGATGGCGTGCCGTACGCGGACTTCCGGGTCGCCGCGGAGACCTGGGCGTCCTCCTCTTTCTCGACCTGGTCCTCGGGTAGCTCGGCGCGGTCGTCGTCGGAGCCGACCGACTCCTGAAGGAGGCTCAGATTCCGGCTGGTCTCCGGCTTTGACTTCTTCGCGACGGCGGCGGGCGGATTCGCAGCGGCCTCCGCGACCTGGCGTTGGACTGCGTCGGTGTGGACTCGCAGGGTCCGGTGGAAGGCCTCGATGGACGACAGGAGGCGCTTCTGCAGGTTGACCATCACGAGCGCGGCCGTGTTGCGCTTGCTCTTGCTGGCCTCCTTCATGCGCGCCTCGCGAGCGCGGCGGTACCCCTGGAGCTTGTAGGACAGGACAAGCTCGGGGGCGTCGTCGGGGAGCCCGCCGAGGCTGACCGGGATGACCCGGCGCTCCGGGAAGCCGCCCTCGAAAGCGCGCAGGTCCTTCTTGAGCCGGCGGACCATGACTTCGTCGCGGAGCTTGTGGTCGACGGGCACGCCGCGGAGGAACCGCTGGGGGTCCAGGATCTCCATCAGGGCGGCGAAGCTGTTGGAGTGGCCGTTGTGGGGGGTGGCCGAGAGGAAGAGCCGGTGCTCGAAGCGCGGGGCGAGGTCGCGCATGGTCTTCGTGAACCGGCTGTCGATGGCGTACTTGCTGCCGCTGGCCGGCGCTGCGTTGTGGGCTTCGTCCAGGATCAGCATCGAGCCCGGGGCGAAGTCATCGAGCCAGCCCCGGAGGTCGGCGGCGTAGTTCTCGTCGCGGACGCGGTTGTGGCTGATGATGAAGCGGTTGTGGGTCTTCCAGGGGTTCACCCCGTAGCCCCGCTCCTGGCGGCGCTGCGCCACGAACTCCGAGTCGTAGACGACGAAGGTCAGGCCGAAGCGCTGCTCCATCTCGTCCTTCCACTGCCGCACGACGGACGGAGGGCAGCAGATCACGACGCGGCGGACGCGCTGCCGCATCAACATCTCGCGGAGGATCAGGCCAGCCTCAATGGTCTTGCCGAGGCCGACATCGTCCGCGATGAACAGGTTGACCCGCGGCATGAGCAGCGCCTTGCGCAGCGGCTCAAGCTGGAACGCCCGGACCTCGATGCCAGCCCTGTAGGGGGCCTGGAACAGCTTCGGATCGGTGCTGGTGACGCAGTTCCAGCGGAGGGTGTGCAGGTAGGCGGAGAAGAGCTTCGGGTCATCGAAGCCGCGCTGGGCGACAGCTTCCCAGGTTGAGGCGCCCATGAGCCGGGCATCGACCTCGCGCTCCCAGAGCACTTCCAGGGGGTCGCCCTGGGCGTCGTCGGCGAGGCAGGACAGGCGAACCAGTGTGTCCTGGCCGGGGGCCGGAGGCGGCACCACCTCCTCGATGAGGTAGGGGCGGCTTCGGACGTGCGCGATTCGACCTGCTTGTAGCTCCACTCGACCTCCCCCGACGGTGCGCGAACTCTGGGAGGGCGATGTTAGGGGATCGGGTGGGGCAGGTGTCCGGTGTTGGCCGGTCCGTTCACCGCGGGCGGAGGCTCCAACGATCTCCGGTCCGCACCAGGTCCACGTTCAGGATCAGGCCGGCGAGGTCGGTCGAGATCTCCCAGGCCTCCGTGACGACGCCGAGGGGGATGGCGACCTCGGAGTTCGGGAGCTTCACCTCGTAGGGCTCTTCGTGCTCCCTCTCGGCGACCTCGCGGCTGCCAATGACGTGCGACGATGTCGTCACGGTCTCCCAGGCCCGCTGAGTCGAGCCGTAGATCTCGATGACCATCCGCGACGGCTCCAGCGACTTGACCCGACCGTCCAGGTCCCGGCCACCGCGGTAGCTGAACTCCTGGCCGTTCGAGCGGAAGTACATGCCGCTGGCGATCCTAACGGCTACCCCGCCCCCCCCGAGACCGAGGAGGCCGAGGTGAATGCGGCGCCGGTGCGGGTCCTGCGCCAGCAGCACGTCGTTGTAGTCCATGTAGTGGTTCTCCTTCCCCCGGCGGATCGGGAACTTGTACCTGTCGTCGTCGCATCGCACGGCGACCACACCGTGGGGCCAGGGCGGCGCCGAGACGACGACCGCATGGTGATCGCCCGTGCCATCGATCTCGGGCATCTCGGTCACCTCGATGGTGCTGGCGACCTCCTGGGGGACGAGCCGAGACTGGAGCCACTGGCGGAGGGTCTGACCGCGCCCCAGGATGAGCGGCTTCGTCGACCATCCGTTGGCCCGGTCGTTCTTGTCCCGGACGCCGAGGACGAGGTCTCCGCCGAGGCCATTGGCGAATGCGGCAACGTCGGTGGCGGCCTCGACCGGCGCCTGGCCGGCCCGGGCCCTCGCCTTCTTCCTGGCTTCCGAGTCCTTCGAGGACTCCATGGCGCGCTTCGCGGGCTCGCCCCAGAAGTCGGCCTTGAAGTCGAGGTGGCAAGACTCCTCCGCCTTCGAGGTGACCAGCGCGCTGAGCCGATCGAAGGTCGTGGCCCGTTGGTGCAACCAGGTAGACATGCGGCTCCGATCATGAAGTCCGAGCAGGACAGATGTCCCTGGACTCGAACATCTTCAACCCTACCTTCCTGCCTCGCGAGCGCGCTCCCGCGCCGAATGGCGCCACACCAGCCGGACTTCGTCCCTCATGACCACATCCTCAAGCCCCCTAAGCGTGTACCTCGACTGGAACGTCATGCAGGACGTGATCGACGGGCGGCTCCCCGAACTCACCGACTGCCTGTCCCTGGGACAGGACTCCGGGCTGGCCCTGGTGCCGTACTCGTTCGAACACGTCACCGAGGCCACCCGGGGCCTCAACGTCGGTGACCCGAGGGCTGAGGAACTGCTCGCGGGGATCAGTGCGGTCACGGGCGATCTCTACTGGACCAGGGAAGAGGACGGCTCCACCTGGGAGTCAGACCGTGACCCGCGGACGCTGCTGACCGGGAAGGCTGCCCTCGAAGCGCTGGAGGAGGAGCCCCTCGTTGCCGCCATGACGGGGTTGTTGATGCCCCTGCTGAAGACGGCCTGCCGGGCTGCGCTGGCCTCCTATGCCCAGCAAGGCGTCGACGTCAGCGACCTGGAGCAGCGTATCGACGCGTTACCCCCGTCGATGTCCGCGATGAGCGAGATCCCAGAGGTGTTCACGCAGGCGAGCCGACGTGCGAGGCGCCAGGTTGAGGAAGCCGGCTTCGACCCCTCCCGCCTCGGGAACGTCCTCCCCGCAGAGGCAACGCGGGCGATCGACGAGTTACTCGCCGCCGGAGGTCACGAGACCAGCTTCGCGGAGATGATGGCCGCCGGGCGGCGGATCGCGGGTGATCGTGAATTGCCGCCGGCAGACGCCGCTGCCGCCAACGCCGCGCTGGCGAGCTTCGGCTACCGGCGGGACAAATGGAAGGTGTCCGACGCTTCCGTCAACTCCGACGGCATCCACCTGGAGTTCGCGTCCCACGCAGACGTGTTCGTGACGCAGGACGCGAAGCTACGCGCCAGGGCGAAGGCGGTCATGCACGGGCTGGGGGCACGGACAATCGTCGTGATCAGCGAGGAGGCAGTCGAGCACCTTCGCCGGGCGGTCGGAGCCGGATAGGACGCCTGGGCCACAGGAGGAAGACCGCCTGCGGCATCGGCAGCAGGCCCGAGTTCCGCGCCTCCCCCAAAGCAACCACGATGTGTCCGTCCGAGTTCCTACGTAGCGCCCCCGCGGCCCGCGTGATCTACGCGATCACGGCTTCCCCGTGAGGCGGCGTGCACGAGGTGCTCGTGGCCTGCGAGCAGGGTCCAGAACACCGGGCAGGCAACTAGATCGAAGCCCACCTCGTGACGCGGCTCCCGAGTAGCGATTCTTGGACTTATCGTTAGCGACCTCTCGCCCACGATGCGGTGAGCGAGACACTCCAGCAGCTCGCAATTGCGACGGCCCACCCGCCCACGCCGATGGACACGCAGCTCACCATGATGCCGTTGGCGCGCACGTGCGGAGTTCCACGGTCCCACGCCCCTCCCCCAGACCCGCGATAGGGAGGGTTATCGCCGGTCACGGCTTGCCACCGCCGCACCACCCCAGAGCCGCGATGCTCCTCAGCTCCACGCGACCGCGGCGGAGGCCCCACGGCGTGGCGGAGTACCGCTGCTTCCCGGCTCCATGCCGCCGCACAGCCAGCCCAGCCTCAACCAGCACGACTGCGGCGTAGTCCGCCTGCCTGGGTCTCTGGGTTCTCAAGCTCCTTTGAATAGCGGCCTAGCCCACGCGGTCAAACCGACGAAGCCGGCCCGTCGGCCGGGCACCGAGGAGGACCAAAAGATGCCCCAGCCCCTTCATTCTGCAGCGCTGAGTTTCGGCGCAGCGATCGACGAAACCCTCGAAGAGGCCCTCAACGAGCCTGCGCGCCGCGCGGAGGCGGATCGTGTGGAGCACGAACGGATCCTGTCG
>JAJDAI010000686.1 GCA_029261955.1 Deltaproteobacteria bacterium
AGGCGGCGGGCTTCGCCGGGGTCGAGGTGCACGGCGCCAACGGCTACCTCTTCACCCAGTTCCTGGCCCCGGCGGACAACCCGCGCACGGACGACTACGGCGGCTCGCTCGCCAACCGGGCGCGCTTCCTGCGGGAGACCGTCAGGGACGTGCGCGCGGCGGTGGCCCCCGGCTTCGCGGTGGGTGTGCGGATGTCGCCGGTGGATGTCTGGGACCGGCGCGGGCTCGTGCTGGAGGACTCCGTGCCCGTGGCGCAGTGGCTCGCGGAGGACGGCGTGGACTGGATCCACCTGAGCCTGGGCGACGCCGGAGGAACAGCGACTCGCGAGCAGGGCGCGGTGCCCGTTGCGCGGGCCTTCCGGGACGCGCTGCCCGCCGATCTGCCCGTCTTCGCGGCCGGAGGCATCGGCACGCGGGCGCAGGCCCGTCGCGCCCAAGAAGCGGGCGTGGATGTGGCCGTGCTCGGGCGCGCGTCGATCACCAACCCCGACTGGCCGACCGACTCCCAGGGGGCGGACTTCGAGCCGGTCGCTTCGCCCTGGCCGCGCGCACACCTCCGCTCGGTGGCGGTGGGCGAGCCCTTCCTGGCCTACCTCAGCCAGTTCCCCGGCCTCGTCGAAGGGGGCGCTCCGCCCCGGGGCTGAGCGTTCTAGCCGTCGGGCAAGCGGTCCAGGTCGACGCCGGGCACGGCGGGCGCGTCCTGGGCGCAGGCCTCCTGCACCGCCTTCAGACCGGCCAGCAGCCGCGTCCCCACCGCGCTCGGTTCGGCGAGCTCGTCGAGGATGGCGAGGCCGCGCGCGTTGCTGGCGAGCAACTGGGCCCGACGTCGTGCGTACTCGGGCCCCTCGGCCAGGGGGTGCTCGGCGGCGGCGAGGGCCTGGTGCAGCGCTGCGACCGGCACGAAGGCGTGCACCGCCAGCAGCACCCCCATGAGCGGCCGCAGATCGGGCCGCACCGGCGAGGGCGTCCAGGTCGTGCGGCCGTTGTGCAGGATGGGATCGAGCCAGGACAGCAGGTTGAGCTTGCCGTGCTGGCACTCGTGCACGAGGGCCTCGGCCAGGGTCAGCGTGCTCGGGTGCAGCGACAGGTAGACGACGCCCGGAGCCTCGCGGTAGCTGGCGCTCAGGTGCATCTCGGGGAACCAGCCCACGGGCACGACGCGGCGCAGGATGAGGGGGAGCTCCGCAGCCCAGGCGGGCAGCGCGCCGTGGATGACGTCGAGGGCGGCGTCCAGGGCCTCGGTCCACTCGCTCGCGGCACGCCCCGCCAGGTCCAGCGCGTTGCCGTCCTTGTCCGGGTGCTCCTCGAGCATCGCCAGCGGGTTGCTGTCCCAGAGGCTCAGGCGCCCGGCCCGCAGCGGAAGCGAAGTCGGCTCCCCCTCGGGCCAGTCGAACTGCCCGTCCTCGGTCTCGACCCGCAGACCCCGGGGCCCCAGAACCAGCGCGCGGGCGGGTGGATCGAAGCCGCGGCCGGTGCCCTCGGGGTCCTGGAGGCGCGCGACGGGGCCCGGCCAGAACAGGTCCTCGGGCGCGGTTCCCAGGGCCGCCAGCAGGTGGGGCACCGCGGCGGCGATGCAGGAGCCCGGCGGCACCACGCCGACGTCGAATGCGAGCAGCGAGGGCAAGACGTCCGGCGCGCCGAGGGCGGCGAGGGTCCTCTCTGGCGCAGAACGCAGCAGAGTCGGCAGCAGCGCCTGGAGCGCGCGAAGGCCCGGGCGTTGGGCAGCCGGCAGCGCTGCGGCGTCGAAGCCCAGCAGCCGCCGGGCCGCCAGCAGGCGCACCTTGCGCAGCAGGCCGGGCAGCACCGGGCGAGCTGGATCGGGCAGGGACAGCAGGGCGGTGGGCGCGGTCACGGCGCGCAGCTTGGCAGCCCGCGAATGAGCCCGCACCCCGGCAAAGGCGCGAGCAGCCGGCGCACCCGGGCACGGGGTCGCTATCCTCCGCCCGTGCGAAGCGAGCGACGCGTGGTGGTGTGCGGTGACCGGCGGCTGAAAGGCCGACTGGACGAGCCCTTCGTGGGCCTCGCGGCGCCGTCCATCGAAGCCGTCGTCGGGCTGGCCGCAGAGGAGCCGGTGGTGCTCTGGGGTGGCGAGCCCACCCTGCGCGCCGACCTGCCCGCGCTGCTCGCCGCCCTCCCCCGCCCCTGGCTGCGCAGCGACGGTCTGGCCTTCGGGCGCGCGGCGGGATCCCTGGCCAGCTTGCTGGGCGGCGTGATCGTGGTGCTGCCCTCGGGACGCCGCGACGCCTCGGACTGGCTGCTCGGCCGCGCGGGCGCGACCAAGGCGGTGGTCGCGGGCATCCGCGGGGCCCGGGACGCCGGACTCGAGGTCGCGATCGAGATCCCGCTCACGCGTCCCACCGCACCCCACCTCGGCGAGACGGTGGAGCTGGCGGCCCACCTCGGCGCCACCGCCATCCGGCTGCGGCGGGTGACCGCAGAGGGCCTCGACCCCGACGACTTCGTGGCGCTGTCCCCCCGGGTGGCGCTGCTCGAAGGACCGCTCGACGAGGCGGCGCGCATCGCCGGACGCCGCAACATCGAGCTGTCTTGCGAGGGCCTCCCGGCCTGCGCCCGCGGCTCCGTGGAGGCGCTGGTCCCCCGCTGGCTCAACGCCGAGGTCGGGAGCCAGTCCGGCCGCTGCGGCAGCTGCACGGGCCCCGACTCCTGTGCGGGCGTTCCGGCTGACTACAGCGAGCGGTTCGGCTGGGAGGAGTTCCCGCCGCCGGAGCTTCCCCGAGGCCGCGTCGACGTCTCCTGGACCCCCGACGAGCCCACCCGGCTCGTGCGCACCCGGCTCGCGGCCGCGTCGCAGCACGGGCTGCCGATCCGCGTGCTCGCCCAGCCCTCGCTGCACCACGCCGACCTGGCGGAGCTGCTGCGCGAGTGCACCCGCCTCTCCGCCGTCGATCTCGAGCTGTTCGGCGACCTCAGCGGGCTCGAGGCGCTGAGCGACGACGAGCTGGGCCGCCTGCGCCGCTTCGACCGCGTCGTCACCGGCGCGGCCACCCCCGTGCTCGAGCGCCTGCACCGCTGCACCCGCGGGCGCGTCGCCCTCGTCCTCGAGCTGGAAGGCGCCGCGCCCGAGCTCCCCTACCCCGTGCAAGTCCGCCCACCGGGCGAAGGGAACCCCGCGGGTTCCCGATCCCCGGACTAGGATCCCGCCATGTCACGCCGTGAGGCCATGCTCGAACGCGAGCAGGTGGCGAACCGCGCCAAGCACTGGGTTCGACTCACCACCGCCTGCAACAGCGCCTGCCTGTTCTGCCTGGACACCGACACGCCGCGGAACCTGGTGCTGCCGGTCGACGAGATCCACGCGGAGCTGCACCGCGGGCTCGAGGAGCTGGGCGCCGACAAGGTCATCCTCAGCGGCGGCGAGGCCACGCTGCACCCGCAGTTCGCCGAGATCGTCGCCTACGGCAAGTCCATCGGATACGACCGCGTCCAGACCGTGACCAACGGGACCTTCCTGGGCGAGAAGGACTACTACGAGCGGGCGGTGTCCGCGGGCCTGGGTGAGATCACCTGGAGCCTGCACGGCCACACCGAGGAGCTGCACGACGAGCTCACGCAGACGCCCGGGGCCTTCAAGCAGATCACGCGAGGCATCGCCCGCGCCGTGCGGGATCCGCGGGTCATCTGCAACGTCGACGTCGTCATCTGCAAGCCCAACGTCGGCGTGCTCGACAAGATCGTGGAGCTGGCGATCCGGCTCGGCGTCACCGAGTTCGACCTGCTGCACGTCATCCCCCAGGCCGCCGCCTTCGACCACCGGGACACCCTCTTCTACGACCCGGCCGATCACATCGACGTGCTGCACAAGGTCTTCAAGCTCAACCGGCACCCCCGCTTCGTCATCTGGACCAACCGCTTCCCCGTGCCCTTCCTGGAGGGGCTGGAGGATCTGGTCCAGGACCCGCACAAGATGCTCGACGAGGTGAACGGCCGGCGCTTCATGGTCCGCAACTACCTGGACCAGGGCACCGCGCTGGACTGTCGCCAGCCCGAGCGCTGCGTGCACTGCTTCATCGAGCCCTTCTGCACGACGATGGATCGCACCATCGCCCGCCAGAACGCGGGCACCTTCGAGGTGTGGCAGGGGGACGGGGAGCTGCCCTTCGGCGCCACGATGCGGGGCGTGAGCGCATCCAGGGCCTCCGAACTCACGGCCGACGAGCCGGTCTACGCGCAGGTCGCCGACGCGAGCCCGCTCCGTCCGGGGCTGCGCGGGATCGTGGTCGCGACCCGGACCGAGCAGCTGGACGCCTGGCTGCCCGCGCTGCCCCCCGGAGTCGAGCTGGAGATTCGCCTCGATCAGCCTGTGGCCCTCTGGCTCGCGCAGCACCGCGAGGTGCTGGCCGCGAACCTCGACCGGGTGCGCGTGCACCAGCCCTCGCACGAGCACATGGCGGACGGCGTGGACTCGGACCTGCGCAAGCCCGCGGCCTTCTTCGAGCACCTCGCGCTGCCTGCGCTGCGCGTCAGCGGCCTGCCGGCCTGCCTCGCGCCCGGCACCACGCTGGCGGAGCCGCCCGCCATCCTCTCGGCCGACCTCTTCGACCCCGAGACGGGCCGCGTGAGCATTCGCCCGCTCGCCCGTGAGCACGTCGCGAACAGCTACCGAAGCAAGTCCCTGCGCTGCCGTGAGTGCCGCGTGAGTGACCGCTGCGACGGCATCCACGTGAACATGGTGCGCGACCAGGGCCTGCGCCTCGCCGCACCCCTGACCGGTGCCTGGGCCGACGAGGCGGAGCGCCAGCTGCTCGCCCTGCACCCCGAGCCCCTGGACCGCGTCAGCCTGGGCCGCGCCCTGGAGCCGGCCGCCCGGTCGCTGCGCGGCTTCCCCGAGCCCGCGGGCCCCGTGCTCGACCCCCTCGCGATCGTGGCCAAGAACAAGCAGGAGGCGCGACGCAAGCGCCGCCTCGAAGTGCTCGAGTCCCGCTGAGATGGCGAACCTCGGCTACCTCCAGCTCACGCGCGACTGCTACCAGGGCTGCCGCTTCTGCTCGAACCCGCCCACGGGCGTCGATCTGACCGTCGACGAGATGAAGGCCGAGATCGACACCCTCGCGGGCCTCGGATACGACGGCATCATCCTGACCGGCGGCGAGCCGACCCTGTCCCCGCTGCTCTTCGGGGCGCTCCAGCACGCGACCGAAGCCGGCCTCTTCAACCGGATGATCACCAACGGCCAGCTCCTGGCCGACCGCGACTTCTTCGCGAAGTGCGTGGACGCCGGCCTCTCCCACATCCACGTCTCCCTGCACAGCTACCGCCCCGCCGTGCACGACTTCATCACCCGCTACGAGCGGGCCTGGGAGACGCTGGTCGCCGCGCTGGAGCACGTGCCCGAGCTGGGCATCACCTGCGACATCAACACGGTCATCTGCACCTACAACGCCGACCACCTGCACGAGACGGTGCAGTGGCTCTGCGAGCGCTTCCCCTTCATCCGCCACTTCGTGTGGAACAACATGGACCCCGACGGGAACCGGGCGGAAGAGAACCCAGACTGCATCCCCCGGCACCACGAGTTCCAGGTCAGCCTGGAGCGGGCCATGGACTACCTGCACGCCAGCGGGCGGACCTTCCGGGCGGAGCGCGTGCCCCTGTGCTTCATGCCGCGCTACCCCTGGGCGAGCACGGAGACCCGCAAGATCGTCAAGGAGGAGGAGCGCTGCATCCGCTTCCTGGACCGCAAGGGCTACGTGCGCCAGACGCAGTTCCTGCACGGCAAGGGCAGCTCCTGCGACGCCTGCCGCTGGGATCCCATCTGCGCGGGCATGTACTCGATGGCGAAGACCTACGACGAGCGCGAGCTCTCGCCGATCTTCGAGGACCCGCTGCCCACGATCCAGACCGTGCTGGGCCACGAGCCCGAGCCCGCGCTGATGGCCCGCATCGAGGCCCGGCGAGGCAAACGCTCGACCACGGAGCAGCCCTCGGAGGATCAGCGACGCCGAGCCCGGCTCCAGGTGCTCTGAGCGCGGTCGGGCGCCTGAAGTCCCGGGACTCCGGCCGCACGGGACTTCGGCCGCACGGGACTTGCAGCGCCCTCACGGAGGCGCCCCCCGCCGGAAGTACGCTTTCCGCATGGACCGCCAAAACTTCTGTCTTCGCAGGCACTTGCGTGCCCTGCCTGCTGTTCTCACGCTCATCGCGTTCGGGGCTGGATGCCCCGAACCGGCGCCTGTCATCGAGGAGGATGCCTTCGAAGAGCCGATCGTCGACGACGACGACGACGACACCACCCCCGACGACGATGATGTCGTCCCGTCCGAGCCGGAGTTGGGCGACTGGAACGTGCTCCAGTTCAACTGGAACATGACCTTCACCCCGCCCTCGCTCGACTCGGACGACGACGACAGCGCCGAGGAGCCGGCCTGGGACGTCGAAGCAGAGTTCCTGTTCGTCTACCTGGACCAGGACCCGGACACCGAGGCCATCACCCTCGAGTGCGTGCAGCGGATCGCGGTGGAGGGCGCGGCCGAGTTCGGATTCGGGGTGGGCGTCGAGCACAACTGCGACAACTGCACCGGCTTCGTCGCCTTCGACCACACGTCCGGGGTGGTCAGCTCGGTCCCCGGCGTGAACCGAAACGACTGAGACCCGCTGTTGTTCGAGGACGAGGCGGTCGTGGACTACGGCATGGGCTTCCTCACCCCCGCGGGCGTGGAGCCGGCGATCATCCCGCGCCCTGATGGCACCTTCGCCAACTACGGCGACTGGCTGAACCTGGGCATCGTGACCCGCGCGACGCACGACGCCATCGGCACCGACTTCTGCCAGGGCGACGCGGACTGCAGCCCGGCCGGACAGCAGGACGCGGTGGAGGCCGCCTTCGGAGCCGGCACCCAGTACGCCGCCGCCATCGCGGTGGACGTCGGCCCCGACGCCCAGACCGGCGCGACCCTGCTGGGTCTGGACGCGGTCACCGAACCCACGGGCGCCCAGTCCGAGTTCCTCTACGCGGGCACGCTGAACCGCGACGAGGCCGTCAACACCTACGAGGACCCCGTGGACATCAACGGGCCCTACTTCGGCCAGGCCGGGTTCGTGCTCACGCGGCAGTGATGGGGGGAGCAGGTCGGCGGGCGCTCCCCGCGCGTCGGCCTGCCTGCCGGGCTCAGGGCCCCGCGTGCTTCAGCACGGGCCCATCCGAGGGGCCCTCGACGGCCTCGGCTGCGGGTTCGCCCGTGAGCTCCTCGTCGAGATCGTCGGCGCTGTCCCCCTCCGGGTCCTCATCGTGCACGATCGCCCGCCGCAGCTGCCGCAGCAGCTGCCGGATCTGCATGGGGTGCCCCTTGCGCACCACGACCCGTGGGATGTCCTCGCCCGGGTCGAGGCGCGCCGCGTGCACGACCACGCTGCCGCCGTTCCCGTCCGACTTGACCTCCCACCAGCCCTCGAAGAACTCCACCTCCAGCAGGCCCTCCTCCAGGGGCTCCTGATCGGAGGCCTTGTGCCAGGCCACACGCCAGGTGCCGGCGACGGTGGTGGTCGTGAACTCGATGGTGATCTGGCGCTTGCCGAAGGGCTTGACCCGCAGCACCTGCAGCAGCCGGCCCTCACGCAGCAGCTCGCCCGCGACGACGGTGCGGAAGGTGAGGTGCCAGGTCTCCGGCCGGCTCAGGATCTCGACGATGGCCTCGGGAGGCACGTCAGCCCAGCGGCAGGAGCCCACGTTGAGCGGGTTGACGCCTTCGGTGAACTCACCGATCTCGACGCTGCACCTGCGCTCGGCCGCGGCCGAGCCGGGGCTGCCCGGGATCACGACCGCCGCAGCCAGAATCGCGGCGGACAAGACGCGCAGGACAGGGACCATGTCTCACATTTAGGCCCGTCCTCGCGATGCGCAAGAGGGACCCCGGTGAGTCGTGCCCGGCGACACAGCAAAGAGCCGATTCGGGGCGCTAGTCGACCGTGACCTGAGCCTCTTCGACCACCACCGGGTAGACGTAGCCGGCCCCGAAGTCCTTGTCCGCGGCGAGCTTGCCGCGGACGACGACGACGTCGCCGAGCTTCGCCTGCACGCCGAGCGGCGCGGTGACGGTGAGGTCGTTGTTGGCTGCGTCCGCGGTGCCGCTGCCGTCCCGCAGGTGCAGCCAGTCGGCCCCGAGGATGCCCCGGTTGAGCTTCACGACCCGGCCGCGCACGCCGACTTCCTGGCCGGTCCGGCTGCCCACCTCGGCGTAGACACCGGCGACGGTGAGCCCACCCTCCAGAGCGTCCACCGGGCCCTCGGGGATCGGCGCCGCCTTGGCCGCCGCGACGGCGTGGGGGTTGGCGGCGGGGGGAAGCGCACTGGCCGCCGGGAGCCCGCTGGTGTGCGGGTTCTCCTTGATGGCCGGGGCGGCCGCCGCGCCCGCCGACGCGGGTCGGACCGACGAGACAAAGAAGACCTGGTCGAAGGTGCGACCCAGCGTCTTGCTGGTGAAGCCGCGCATCTCGCTGCCCGCGGGCGCCTCGATGGCGCTGCCGACGGTGACCTGCGTCTGCGGCGCGGCCAGCCAGACCTCGCCTCCGGCACCGGTGTCGAGCAACACGTAGGTGTAGCCGCCGCTGCTCATCGTCTCCTTGACCGTGCCCGACATCCCGCCGGCGGCCGAGGGCAAGGCAGCGCGCATCGCCTGGCTCGAGGCGCCGGCTTCGGTCGTGACGGGGGCCTCGGCCGCCGGGCTCGCAGGCTGCTCGGAGGAGCAGGCGGGCAGGGCGAGGGCGAGGGCGAGGGCGGCGAAGCGGGTCGAAGACATGGGGTGATTCCTTCCGGGGGGGCACCGAATTACCTGGAGCGGCTCGGCACGGCAAGCCAGTGGCTCAGCGACCGATCTCGATGGGCCCGCAGTCCCGGGCCTCGGACGGCACCGAGCAGGCACCACACCCCTCGGGCGTGCCTCCCTCGGGCTCCCCGCAGACCTCCTCGGTCTTCTGCTGGATGAGGAACCAGAGGATGCAGGCCACACCGAGCCCGAGGATGGCGAAGACCTCGGTCATGCTGCGGTGCTGAAGAGGCCGGCGAAGCCCATGAAGGCCATGCTCAGGATGCCGGCGATGAGGAAGCTCATGGCCGCGCCTTCCAGCACGTCGGGGATGTCCCGCAGCTCGCCCTCCTGGCGGATGCCGGCCATCAGGACCAGGGCCAGGGTCAGGCCGACGCCCGCGCCGAGCGCGAAGGCGATGCTCTGGATGAAGCCGTAGCCGCGGTTCGTCTGGAAGAGCGCCAGACCGAGGATCGCGCAGTTGGTCGTGATCAGCGGCAGGAAGATGCCGAGCGCCTTGAACAGCGCCGGGCTGAGCTTCTTGATGGCCATCTCGACGAACTGCACGGTGCTCGCGATGACGACGATGAAGGCGATGAGCCGCAGGTAGGGCGCGTGCGGCAGGACCCAGGTGTTGAGCGCGTGGGCGCAGACCGCGGTCACGAGCATCACGAAGATGTTGGCCAGGCCCATGCGCAGCGCGGTGTCGATGCGGCCGCTGACCCCGAGGAAGGGGCACAGGCCCAGGAACCACGACAGCGTGAAGTTGTTGACCACCGCTGCGGCGACGAAGATCCAGACGAGGTCGGCCATCATGACGCGCCCCCCTCCGCCGCGCGGCGCTGCCGACGCCGGGTGATCGACGCGAAGATCACGAGCAGCAGGCCGATGGTCAGGAAGCCGCCGGGCGGCAGCACCATGATGACCCAGGGCTCGAAGGACTCGCCGAAGAGCCCGATGCCGAAGAGCGAGCCGCTGCCCAGCACCTCGCGGATGGCGCCGAGCATGAACAGCGCGATGGAGAAGCCGACCGACATGCCCGCGGCGTCCGCGAAGGCCTTCGGCACCGTGTTGCGGGACGCGAAGGCCTCCTGCCGACCGAGGATCAGGCAGTTCACGACGATGAGCGCGATGAAGGCGCCCAGCTCCTTGTGCACCAGCGGCAGCAGCGCCATCAGC
>JAJDAI010000687.1 GCA_029261955.1 Deltaproteobacteria bacterium
CCCTCAAGCCGGCCGGATGCCCCGACTCGCCAGGGTCCGCGTGAACATCGCCTCGGCGAGCTGCTCCAGCGGCGCGGCGACCTCGGGGCCCTCCAGCGCGGCCAGCAGCCAGCAGGCCGCGTCCAGCGTGCTCATGCCGTCCGCGGAGGTCTCCTCGCGCAGCGACCAGCGGGCGTGGGCGCCCTCGGGCAGACCGACGCGCGGCAGATCGGCGAGCAGGGCGTTGGTCCGGATCATCTTGCGGGCCTGGGTCCAGGTCCCGTCGGGCACCACGATGGTGGCCCCCGGCGGCAGGTCTTCGGGCTGCGCACAGCCCTCGCTCGGGAAGAGCACCCAGGCCTCGGGGCCGAGCTCCGGGACGGGGTCGGGGGGCTCGGTCCTGGAGCGCCAGGTGCACAGGTGCGAGCCGGCCAGCGACCGCGCGATGAGGTGGCCGGTGTTGGTCGTCTTGTGCTCCTCGGAGCGGTGCTGGACGACCACCCAGCGGCCGCGGGTCTCGATCGAGGGGATCAGGTCGCAGACGCAACGCGCGGTGTGCATGCGGCAGTGGACGCAGCGGGTGGCGCGCTTGGAGCGGCGGCCCATGGGTCTCTCCTCGAAGGGTCGCGGGAGGGGCTCGCGACGGAGCGGACCATGGGTAGCACCCCCGGACCCGAAGCGCGCGTGATCGCCGGCCCGCTCGCTCAGCGCCGGAGCTTGGGCCCCGGGTTCATCCGCAGCGCCCCCGCGACGTCCAGCGACACGCCGAAGACCGCGGTGCCGGCGGGCACCGAGGTCGCCTCGACCCGCCCCTGCACCAGCAGCCCGCGCACGAACAGACCGATGCGCAGCCAGCGCACGAGGCGCACCGAGGCGCGGACCTCGCCGGACAGGCGGAGCCGCAGGTCGGACTCGTCGTCCGTGGGCGTGTCGCCGAAGACCTGGGCGTCCCAGGCGGTGGTGATCCACAGCGCCGCCAGCGGCAGCACCGAGTGGAAGGTCGCGCCGGTGAAGCGGGCGCCGAACTCCGTGGACTTGTCCTCCAGCTGACCCAGGTCCCGGTTGACGAAGGCACCCAGGCGCATCGATCGCAGCCAGGAGCGGCGCGCGGCGGAGAGCCCGAGGAAGCCGGACAGGTCGAGCTGGCGCGGCAACACCGTGCCGTCCTCGGTCTCGGCGGGGGTGTACTCCGAGTCGAACTGGCCTTCGACGAAGGGGATCAGCTGGAAGGCGCCGCGCGGCGGGAAGGTCGCGACCGGCAGCTCGATCGAGCTGGAGAGCTTCCAGTCGTCCGCCGTCTCGAGCGGCGGCAGCCCGTCCACCGCGATGCGCGTGTAGGCCGTCACGAAGCGCAGGTCCGCGCCCAGGTGCCGGCTGCTGAACTCGAAGCCGAGGTCCGCCTCCAGCCCGAGGGTGAAGCTCGACGGCGCCGACAGCAGCGTCTCGGGGACCGACGCGTAGGCGTCCGTCTTCACGCCCTCGAAGCGCACCAGATTGAGCGACAGCCGGCGCAGGTCGAAGAGCCAGAGCGGGCGCACGTCCAGGGGGCTGCGTGCCTGGAGGGTGGCGGCCCAGCTGGGATCGTCGCCCCGCGCCGCGCGCAGCGAGCTCAGCACAGCGTCCGTGAGCCCGAGCGCGCCGGCCTCGGCGCGGAGGGTGCCGAACTTGGGGCGGTGGCCGACCAGGTCGCTGCTCGCGCGGGCCAGCAGCTCGCCGAGGCGGCCCTCGCGGCGGCTCAGATCGGTGGTGGCGACGCGGTAGGTGCGCAGGGGGTCGATGAAGCGGCCGTGCACCCGGGGGGAGGAGGCGCTCGACCCGCACTGGATGGGCGCGACGCCGTTGGCCGCGGCCAGGAAGGTCTTCATGCGGTCGCCGTCGACCTTGTGCACCTCGATGGTGTGCCCGCCTCCGAGCCGGTCGCGCACGAGCAGCTCCGTCAGCGGCCCCGGGGTCTCCCGGTAGAAGGGCAGGCCCCCCACGAAGACCGAGTCCGCGCCCGTCGCGTCCAGCACGGCCTCGCAGACCAGCTTCGTCCAACGCGCGTCCGAGACGCCGGCGAGCGGCTCCTCGGCCGGGATGAGCGGCAGGTCGAGGCCCTGGTCGCGACCCGCGTTCCACTCCGTCGTCGCCTGGGTGAGCTCGGGATCCGAGGGGGAGTCCGGGCGGATCTGGAGCGGGCTCGTCTCGACGGCGGTCGGGCGCCCGGCCTCGAAGGTGACGCGCGCCGTCGCCAGACCATCGAGCGAGAGGGTGATCGGGGCGGCCTTGAAGGCGCCGCCGACGTCCCGAAAGGTGGTGCGGGTGGTGTCGACGCGGAAGGTGGCGGCCGTGGGATCGCCCAGCAGCAGGTCCACGCCGCGCAGGCGGCCACGCAGCCGAGCCTGGAGCTCGGTGCCGGCGTGGGACAGCAGGACGATCAGGTCGGGCGGCGTCTCCGAAGCCAGCAGCTCATCCACGGCGGCGTTCACGGCGGGCAGGGGGTCGAGCAGCTCGAGCTTCTCGGCCGCGATCTCCGGCACCCGGGCCGCCACGGCGGGGTCGGTCACCCCGAGGAAGGCGATCGAGAGCGGGCCCGCCTCGAGCTCCAGCTCCACGATGCGGAAGCGAGGCAGGCTCGGTGCTCCCTCCGGCAGCGCCCAGTTGGTGGCGACGTAGGGCAGCCCGCGGCGGCTCGCCTCGTCCACGAGGGCCGCCGGCCCCAGGGCAAGCTCCGCCGCGCCGGGCGCCAGGGCCGCGGGGCTCAGGGCCTCCAGGATCGAGAAGCTGATGGCGCGCCCGTCCAGCCAGCTGGGGTCGCCGTGCTCACGCCGCGGGCTGAAGAAGTCGCCCGAGTCCAGGTAGAGGGCGCCGGGGCGCTCCGCGAGGGCCTGGCGGATCACCCCCAGTCGCCGCCCGGCCTCGCGGCGCGGCCGGCCGATCTGCATCCAGCCACCGTCCCCGGCGACCCACCGGAAGGCGGTGCGCAGGTCGTAGGCGCTCAGCTTCAGGGCCTCAGCGCCCGGCCCGTCCGGCGGGGTCAGGACGATCGCCTCGATCTGGTTGGAGGTGCATCGCTGCCGACGCCGCGACTCCATCACGGCGTCGCGCACGGGGAGCTCCGCCGTGCCCGGCATCGCGAAGAAGCGCTCCGTCGGCGTGCGGGCGGTCTGCACCAGCGCGCCCTTGTCGCAGCTCGGCTGCCCCGCCGCGTAGGCCAGGGCGGAGGCCACGCGGCCGTCCACGGGCCACAGCTCGGCGTCCCCCTGGGCCATGACGCCGTGCAGCACCTCGACCCGCTCGACGGCGAGCCCCGCCTGCTCCAGGGCCGGCCGCAGGCGATCCTGGAGCTCGAACAGCTCGCTGCCCCGACTCAGCCCCTCCAGCCGCCCGCTGTAGACGAAGTCCAGGCCCAGCTCCTGGGGCACGGCCGCGATCGGCTCCGGGACGGGCTCCTCCTGGGGAGCGAGGGCCTCCTCAAGGGCGACGTCCTCCTGCGCGGAGGCGATCGACGGCGAGGCGAGCAGGACCAGGGTCCAGGCGACACGAAGGAACATGCAACTCCAGGGGCGGGGGCGGGCCAACCCTAGAGCACCGCGGCGGGGCAGCTCACGAACATCATCGACTTGGGCTGCGGGGAGGCGGGGACTGCGGACGCCCAGTCTCCCACACGTCCGGCAGTCGACGGGCACGGCGATGCCCGGCGAGCGCGCACGATCAGGCTGATCGTGCTTGGCGCCTCCCCTAGACTGGTCGAGCCCTTCGGGGCAGGGGGGCGGCGCGCGGGTACACCGCGGGCGCCTCTCGCTGTCGATGCTGCTCGGGGGGACGATGCGCGCACCACGGTTCCAGGCTCTCTCTCTTCTGGTTGCGATGCTCGTGTTCGGCGGCTGCCCCGGAGTCGACGACGACGACGACGACTCCACGCCGCCCGTCGAGGCCGAGGGAGATGAGCCCGGCGAGTGCTCGGACGGCGCCGACAACGACCTGGACGGCGACTTCGACTGCGATGACAGCCAGTGCGTGGGATCGCCGGACTGCCAGGGCGACGACGACGACATCACAGCCGACGACGACGACGCGACAGCGGACGACGACGACGCGACCGCAGACGACGACGACATCACGGCAGACGACGACGACGACGCGACAGCAGACGACGACGACGCAACAGCAGACGACGACGACGCGACAGCAGACGACGACGACGTCACAGCAGACGACGACGACATCACGGCGGACGACGACGACATCACGGCGGACGACGACGACATCACGGCGGACGACGACGACGCGACAGCGGACGACGACGACGCGGACGCGGAGTGAAGCCCCAACGCCCTCGAGTTCGACGGCGTCGACGACTACGTGCTCTCGGGCTACGACAACGACTTCGACACGACCGAGTGGACCGTCGAAGCCTGGTTCAAGGGCACCCAGGGCACGATCGTCTCCCGGGGCAGCGAGAACGAGTACAACTCGTCCGCTGCCTGGTTCGTGAAGATCGACGGCAACACCCTGCAGTGCAAGGGACGGACGAGCTCGT
>JAJDAI010000688.1 GCA_029261955.1 Deltaproteobacteria bacterium
CAGCGCTCGGCGATCTGGCCGCGCTCGAAGCGGACCATGCCCACCTCGATGACGCGGCAGGACTCGATGTCCAGGCCGGTGGACTCGACGTCGACGGAGACGAAGGACAGCTCGCGCCACGGCGCGGCGAGATCGAAGCTCAGCATGCACAGGGAGGTAGCACGGGGGCGCGCGCGGCTCAATCGATCCCGCTGCTCTAGACTCCCGAGTTCATGGCCCCCGATCCCACTTCGTTCCGCGTCCCCGTCGACGGCCTCGACCTGCACGGTTGGGAGGCGGGGGACGGCGACGTCACCCTGCTCCTGCTGCACGGCTTCCTGGACTGCGGCGGCTCCTTCCTGCCCCTGATCAAGCACCTGCCCGAGGGCCTGCACGTGCTCGCGCCGGACTTCCGCGGGCACGGGAGCAGCGGCTGGGTGGACCCGGCGGGCTGGTACCACTTCTTCGACTACGCGCGGGACGTGCGGGCCCTCGTGCGAGCGCGTGCGCGCGAGAAGCTGGTGATCGTCGGGCACAGCATGGGCGGAGGCGTGGCCCAGCTGGTGGCCGGGGCCTGGCCGGACAGCGTGCAGCGGCTGGTGCTGGTCGAGGGCATGGGGCCGCCGGGGGAGGACCGGGCGCAGGGGCCGGCGCGGCTGCGGCGCTGGGTGCAGGAGCTGGACTCGCCGCGGGCGGGGCGGACCTACGGGACCCTCGAGGAGGTCGCTGTGTCCTTGCAGCGCCGCTACCCGGGGGTGTCGGAGGAGGTCGCGGCGGAGATCGCGCCGCACCTGGCCGAAGAGCACGAGGGACGCTGGCGTTGGCGGCATGATCCCCGGCACCGCGCGCGCACGCCGGCCTTGTATGACGTCGCCCGCTACGCCCCCTTTGTGGAGGCGATCACGGCGCCGACGCTCCTGATCACCGGGGGGCGGGGCTGGTACCGCTACCCCGACCTGCCCGAGCGGAGGCGGCACCTGCGGGATCGCCGGAGGCTTCACTGGGCCGATTGCGCTCACATGCTGCATGTGGAGCGTCCACGCGAGCTGGCCGAGGCCATCGCGTGCTTTGCTCTGGGTGAGGATCCGCCCGGGGCGCTGGTGCCGGGGCGGGATGCGCAGGCAGACGACAACCTGCCGGGGGAGGCGTGATGAGCGAGCAGTGGCAGCCGAAGAGCGGCCGGGGCGAGGGCGTGAAGGCGGCGGATCTGGAGGAGAAGAAGGGCACGAGCGCGGCGCTGGCGGTCGCGGTCCTGGGGATCGGCTGCTTCGGCCTGGTCTTCGTGATCGGGATCCTCGCGGCCATCGCGATCCCCAACTTCGTGGCGATGCAGCAGAGGGCGAAGCGGGCCGAGGCGCCGTCCATGGTTGACGGCCTCCGGACGGCCGAGAAGGCCTACCACGCGGAGTTCGACGCGTTCTTCGCGGCGCCGCTGTGCCCTGCCGACATCCCCGGCATGAACCAGCGTCCCTGGCAGGGCGACTGCACCGCCGCCTTCGACGCGATCGGCTGGCAGCCCGGTTCCGACCCGCGCTGCAGCTACGCCGTGGAGGCCGACAGCTCCTCCGCGCGTGCCGAGGACCACGACTTCACGGTGCGCGCGTACTGCGACATCGACGGCGACGGGGTCCAGGCGGTCTACGAGGCCACGCGCGCCGACTACGCCCAGATGGTGACGCCCAACAACATCTACTGAGCCGATTCCACGATCTCCGTTGCGATCCTCGAAAGGTGCTGGCAGCTTGCTCGGCCCCCTGAGGCCCCCGGACTTCGATGCACCAAGAGCCCACGCCCCAACAGCTCGAGATCGTCGCCGACGAAGAGGCGCTGCTGACCTCCAACCTGGAGCGGCTGCAGAAACCTCGTCCCGAGACGCTCATCGACGTGCATGGCATCACGGCGGAGATGGTGAGCCTGCGCGACCAGATGCGCTACGCGGACCAGGACGAGCGGCCGGGCCTGCTGATGGCCTACGAGCGGCTCGGGCACCTGCTGGAGCAGGCCGGCAAGTCGCTGGACGAGAACCGCGTCGACCCCGGGCGCCCCTACTTCGGCCACATGCGGCTGCTGGAGAACGGCAAGCAGCGGGACGTCTTCCTGGGCAAGGCCACGCGCCTCGACAACGGGCTGCGCATCGTCGACTGGCGGCACGCGCCCGTCTCGCGGATCTTCTACCGGCACGTCGAGGGCGACGAGTACGACGAGGACTTCGGTGAGCGCCTGATCAGCGGCGAGGTGCTCGTCCGGCGGACGCTGGGCATCACCGACAGCCAGGTCATGCGCGTGCAGAGCCCCCAGGGCCTGCTGGTCCGCGGCGCCGAGGGTTGGACGACCTACGGCGAGGAGCAGCCGCGCCTGGGTGGAGGCGAGGGCGCCGCGTTCTGGATCCGGCACGAGGGGCCCGCGATGTCGCAGCGCAAGCTCGGCTCCGGAGCGGCCTACCGCGTCGACAAGCACCTGCCCGAGATCTCCGCGCTCATCGACAAGGAGCAGTGGGGGCTCATCACGGCCGACGACTCCGAGCTGGTCGTCATCCGCGGCGTCGCCGGCTCTGGCAAGACGACCGTCGCTCTGCACCGGCTCGCCTACCTGAACTTCCAGGACCGCCGCCGCTTCCGCGCCGACCGCATGCTCGTGGTGGTGTGGTCGGACGCGCTGCGCCGCTTCATCAGCCGCGTGCTGCCCGACCTGTCCGTGCTCGGCACGCCCGTGTGGACCTACCACCACTGGGCCGCGAGCCTGCGCCAGCGCCTCTTCCCCATGCTCCCCAAGGTGCAGGCGGACGACACCCCCACGGTGGTCACCCGGCTGAAGCTGCACCCGGCGCTGCTCCACGTGCTCGAGGACTACATCGGCAGCACGAAGGGCGAGCCCACGGCCAGCCAGGCGCTGGACGACTGGATGCACGTCATCTCGGACCGGGAGATGCTGACCCAGGGGCTGGAGCACTACGCTCCGGGCGCCTTCCGGCCGACGGAGATCGAGCGCG
>JAJDAI010000689.1 GCA_029261955.1 Deltaproteobacteria bacterium
CAGGCGATGCCTCGGCATGCCGACGACTACGAGCGCGTCTGCCGAACCCGCCGCTGCGCGCGTCGGCTTGTCGAGCGGGTGGGGCAGCACCGCTTGGCGCGGTTCGACGAACATGGCCTCATCGCGATGCGGGACCAGCTCGTAAGTGACGGGTACTCGGCCTCGGTGGCTTCGCGCACGGTCAGCTACCTGCGAGTCACGCTCAGGAGATGGTGCCACTGGCAGCGCGTGCTTCCGAGGGTCGCCGCCAGCCCGCCAGGCTCGGTGCACCGAGTTGGCGCCCGCGCCGTCCGCAGGGCCGCAACGCCTCGTCGGATCGCGCGGCTGTTGGTCGCCTCACCCCCGGAACTTCGCGCGATGGTGGCCCTGGCGATGGCCGGCCTCCTGCAGAGCGAGGTTCTGGGACTCAGGCATGACGACGTCCTGATCCAGGGTCGCGCCGTTCTCGTGCAAACCGGGGGCATCAGGGGCCGTCCCGGGGCTGACTGCGACAGGGTCGAGTTTCTGCCCTCGTGTGCCTGGGATCTGCTGGTGGCCTCCATGCCGGGGCTCGGGAGGCGAAGCGGGCTGCTCTTCCCCCCGCGGGGCGGCGGGGACAGGCCTCGCAGCTCTGCGTCGAAGGGGCTGCGGCGGGCGTCGGACCGCGCGTTCGGGGCGGGGGAACCGGGCGTCA
Source organism: Deltaproteobacteria bacterium (assembly GCA_029261955.1). Taxonomy (GTDB): domain Bacteria; phylum Myxococcota_A; class UBA796; order UBA9615; family UBA9615; genus CALCXL01. The sequence goes on from JAJDAI010000689.1 coordinate 674, forward strand.
CCTTCGATCAGATCCGCAACCTCTGGCAGATGGTGCTCCGCGCGCACGGGCAGCCACGTGCAGCGATTCGGCAGACCTGGCGCCGCGGAGATTTTGGACGCCGGGGGGCGCCGTGGATGGACGGCCAGCGCGAGCTGATGGCGGCCTGGCAGCAGCTGTGTTCGCCCCCGCACATGCCGCCGTTGGACAGGGTGCCGAGGCGCGCTCCCGGGGGCTGCTTGCCGCTTCAGCCGGAGCGGCCGCTGTCCCTGGAGGGTGCGGAGTTGCCGCCGCCGCGCTCCTGCCAATGGTCGGAGCCCGGGGTGGCAGACGAAGCCATCGCGCTCGAGGTGCTCCCTGGTCCGGGCATGCTGCGGCCACCGCCTACCCAGCCGGGTCATCGAGCGCAGCCCAACCATCCGCGGGCGGGGCGGGCGATCCCCTCGGGTGTCTCGACTGCCCGTCCGACCGCCCATGCGTCTCGTTCGGCGCGGAGGGTGGCGCCGGCCCGTCGCGGGCAGGCTGATGCCCCCGACCGGGACCTCGATGAAATCGCGGAGCGGCTTCTCCGCCGACTTCGGGCTCCCCTCGCTGCAGCGGTCTCAACGCGCGCGGGGAACTCGGCTCGGCCCGAGGAGTCTCTTGACCTTGGCGTGTTGCGGCGGGAGCTCCAGCGCGCGATGTCCACCAAGGACCAGCAGCATGCGCAACGGCTCCAGGACTTCGTTGCCGGTGCGCTGGCCGGGTCAGGAGCGACCTGGGCTCTGGGCAACCCGCAGGGGTTGAAGGAGCTGGTCGCGCCGTTTCTCGCGGAGCTGGGGGCGGACGATGTCTCTCTTGTCCTCCCGGACTCGTCCGCCGCCCCCGTCGGTTCGACGGACGCAAGCCCTTCCCGTCCTTGGGAGTCGCCTCTCGCATCGCAGTCAGAGTGGGGCTGACAGCCGACGACGCGGCGGAGTCGCGCATCGACTGGGGCGAGGTCAGAAATCCAGCTCCCACTCCTCCTCCTGCTTGCGGGCCGCGTCGATGCTCCGCTTGGCGTCCGCCACCTCCCGGCGAGCCCAGGCGTCCACTTCAGGGACGCGGTGTCCGATCAACTCGCTCGCCAGCGCGAGCATGCCCTCGTACTCGGGCACCGCGGAGCCCACGAAGCCGAAGCTGTGAAGGGTCGCGCTGATGCCGCGGAGCACCCGCTCATCGCGCCCGAACTCGTCGAGCAAGGCGAGCGCCAGGGGGTGCCACGGCGAACCGTCTGCAGCGTGGGAACGTAGGGGGATGAGCGCGGCCACGACGCCCGCTGCGTCCGCCTCGTCGCGGCACCACTGCAGCAGGAATGAGTCTGGTGCAGGCGCGACGGCGTTCTCCCGGTGGCTGCCCAGGGAGCTGCCTTTCATCGAGTTCAGCAGGGCAAAGCGACCCGACCACCCCGTATCCAGGAGCGCTCGTCCGAGGATGGGCCAGGCCGATTGCAGCTGGTCCTGCAGCAGGGACGCGATCGTGCTGTTCAGGAGCCGGTCGTGGCGCAGTGCGTGCTGGAAGTCCACGCACGCATCAAGGACCTGCTGCGCCAGCCGCTCAGCCAACTCCGGCCGGCAGTTTGGCGAGGCGAGCAGCTTCGGGATTGCCGTGTCGAGGTTGTGCGTGTCGGTGTGCAGCAGCGCCGCGGGGGTGGACAGGAGGTTCCCATGCTCAAGGAGATCCGCCAGCGCCCCTGCGATGCCCTCCCACCGCTCCCCCGAGTCCCATGCGTACATGAAGCCCACGTCGAACGCCGCGGCGGCCTCGGCCGCGCCGACGGCGCCGACCCGGCGGAGGAAGGTGCTGACGACCTCCCCCGAAAGGTGGTCCAGTCGACTGCCCGTGCTGAAGTGCCGGACCTCGTTCGCGGCCAGCCGCCCGGCCTCTACGCCGTCGGCGACGAGGCTGAGCTGCTCAGCTGTTGGGGGGAGCGTCGACACCAGGTAGGCCATGTGCTGGTTGAGCGCGGGCTCCGTCGCCGCCTTGGCCAGGAACTCGTGGACGATCTCCGCTCGCTGCTCCTGCCTGCCCAGAAATGCCAGGTAGCCGCCAAGGATGCCGGGATTCGGCTCGCGCTCGGCTGCGTCGGCGAGAGCCGAGGCAAGGAGCGCGAGATCTTCGCGAGGCTCGCGGCCCATCTCGGCGAGGTGCCGTCCCCAGGTCCACGCCAGGTGGGTGGGGCCGTCGGACAGCCGCCGCAACGTGCCTTCCAGGTGCACGGGGTCGGCGGCGATCTGTTCGAGCAGCTCGATGGCGACCTCCTCGTTCACGTTGCGAAAGCCACCCCCCTGCTCCCGCTCGATGCCGTAGTTCTTGCGACGCACGAAGTAGTCCACCCGGTCCTCGACCGAGTGGGGGCCGACCCGGCCGAGCATGCTGTTCAGGCTGGGCAGACGGTCCTCGGGGAGGTCGTCCGAGAATCGGAGCTGGATGTGGCGGAGCTGGGCCGTAGCCTCGGCCCAGTAGGAGCCTGTGTGCAGGAGCACCTCATCGACGAAGGCAGCGGCCTCGTCCTGAAGACCGGTCTGGAATAGAGCAAGCAAGGCCGCGACGAAGCCCTCGCGGGCGGCCTCCGCCAGGGGATCGCTGGATGCAGCGATGGGCCGAAGTCGCTCCAGTACATCTCGCCAGTAGCCCTGGATGTCCGACCACAACGTCGGGGCCCAGTCCTCGGCCGGAGCCCGGCCGCCCTGGTGTTCCACCCCGCCGGTGCGGGAGAAGTGGTGGTAGGTCAGGGCGGCACCCAGCGCATCCACGCAGACCGCTCGCAGGCGTGGCTCCCCGGAGCGCAGCCCCCGGTCCAGGACAGCGAGGCGTGCCTGCGGCTCGGCCTGTGTGCCGGACAGCCGCAGGTGGAACAGCTGCTGGAACTGGCCCGTGGCGTTGCCTCCGACTCCGCGTTCGCTCTCCGCGGCAGCCAGTCGCAAAAGCAGTCCCGCGGCGACCGGGAAGGTTGATGGCCAGAAGCACAGCTTCTCGAGGGTCCAGACCCACTCCCGTCGCGGATTCGACGTGGCCTCGAGTTCGACCAGGGTCATGGCGCCCAGGACCGCGTCAATCGCCTGGCAGACGGCCTCGGGGACCGCCTCCGCCAGCCAGCGGAGCAAGCGGGCTCCGCGCTCCTGGCCTACTACGCTCGCCTCTGACAGCGGGCCCGGCGGACCGATCAGCTCGTCGAGGAACTGCCGGACGGTCGCCTCGTGGTGGAGCTTGGAGAGCCGGCGGCAGAGTCGCTCACCGAGCCCGCGCTCCACGCAGTCGACGAGAAGTTCGGCCGCCGCTCCGGCCGGGTTGCGGGTCCACCACCGCGCAGCCAGCCACAGCGCGAGGGGAAGGGGACGCATGCGCAGGTAGTCCCCGCGCTGCTCCAGGATGCCCCGCCTCCGGAGGTGCTCGCAGGCCGCGTAGAAGTCGCGCTCGTCAATGCACGCGACTGCCTGGGCCAGAAACTGACCCTCCGTTGCACGTTGGCCGTAGACACCGAAGTGCGGGAGGACGGCCGCCGCCTCGGCTGCTCGTTCCTCGGTGGGCTGGGCTCCTCCGCGGCCCCAGAGGAGCTTCGCGAAGAGCTGATCGTCAGTCACCCTGGCGAGGGCCTGCTCGCCCTGGACCAACGCATCAGCGAGCAGCACCGCCATGAGTGGGTAGCCCTGCGCAAAGTCGCGGATCCGATCGCGATCCCCGGATCGGGGAAGGTCAGAGCGCTGAGCGAGCAACTCGTCCATGGCTTGGTCGTCCAGCGGACCCAGCTCGTGAACCTCGATGCCCGACGTCGCGACGGCGACCTCGAAGTCCAGCGTCAGCAGGGACAGCAAGCTGCCGTCAGCGCTGACCTCGCGGGCGAGCGAGCGATGCGTCTGGAGGTCGCAGTCATCTACGACCAGGATCGCCGACACGCCCTGTGCCCGCAGTCGCGCGAGGTCCGCCGCGAGCGTCGGAGCGGCACTCGCGCTCGGGACGTAGACCACACGGGCGCTGAGGCCAGCCTGGGTCGCGTCCGTGTCCTCCGGCCGGAACGCCTCGAAGGCGAGGCGGGACTTGCCCAGCCCGGAGAGGCCCACGAGCCGGGCGGCCGCGCGCGGCGCGTCAACCGCCGCGCGAAGGGTCGTGAGGAGCTCCGAACGTTGAGCATCGGCCACGAATGTCGTTGAGTGGACGTCTCGATGCTGCGACCAGCCGGCCCAGGGTTCGCCCCACCGGCTCCCCTTGCCGATCCAGTCCAGGACGCAGTTGACGGCCGCCAGGTGCTCGTTCGTCCACCGAGCGATGGCCGTTGCGTCGTAGATTTTCAGGTCCGCGGTCTCCCAGTCGGCACGCCCCGCCTCCTTCAGGGTCTGCCGCATGGTCGCCAGGCGGCGGCGCTGGAGCTTCGTGTTGCACTCCAGACCGTAGAACAGGATGTAGGCCCCCTTGTCGTCCAGGGCAGCCGCGACCTCCGGCTTGAGCTCACTTCTGCCGCTGACGCAGAGCTCGCGGCCGCACCCCGTTGGGCCGAGGTAGCCAGCCTTCGCCTGGAACACCGTAGGGGACCGCGGAAACCAGCTCGTCGCGGCCGGCGCGCCGGACCACTCCACACGCCCGTCAACCCCGCCGTCGGCGACGGTGATGCGTAGCGGCACGGAGGCTCCCTGCGCCGGCAAGCCCGCGCGAGCGGCCTCCGAGCGGACCAGCTGCCCCAGCAGCCGAACCAGGTGGATGTCGTCGAGGCGCGAGATGTCTGCGTGGTCGACCTGGAAGGGGAGGGCGGGGTCGAGCATGGCTTCCGCTCGTGGAAGACGTGTTGGATGCGGCAGTACCCATCGACGAGGCAGATGGGCCGACCGGAGGGGGAGGCCCCTCAGCCTAGGCCGCGGCGCCGCAGCGTGCGACTGCAGCGGACCCCCGCCCGGCGGACGACGGACCCCGGACGCCTCCGCGCACGGACCCGGGCGACGAGTCGACGGACCCTGGACACTGGCTTGGGGCCGGCCTCCGATCGAGCCCGCGTTGACGTGCCGTACTCGTGCGTCCGGCAGAGGGCAGGCTCGAGGTCCTCGGGATCCGGTTGCGAGAAGTCGCTCCTTGGGCGAGCGCGCATGTGCCTTGAGCAGGTCCAGCCGTCGAGGCGTCCAGGTGTCCCGGCTGTCCGCACCGCAAGCTGGGCCCGGCGACCACGGCCCGGCGCGCGGCCTCCTGCGGGAGTGACCTTGCCCTGGTTCCCAGAACGACGCGACATGCACGTCCGGCAGGACCGACGGAAAGGAAACAGGCGAGTTGGCGGTCGCGCCCTCCGGAGTCCACGGTCGGGCCGATCAAGTTGGTGCTTCAGCAGGGTCTGGTTGGGCGGCGCAGAGCCTTTCGGTCGAAGCCGGTGCCGTTCCTGGCGGTCGCATCTACGAATCCTGCTATCGACGGTCTCTCCGCTCAGGTCTCGGGATCGGCACTGCCACCGGCACCACCAGCGGCTCCGTAGGAAGGCCAAGCACTGCCTCGAGGGCCGTGCGGACCACAGGCGGAGGATCGGCGGCAGCGAGCTCCTCGAGGCGGCTGCGAGACTCGGAAACGTTGGCCAGCACCAGCACCGCCGCCCTGGCGACAGACGGCGCGGGGTCCACCAGCCGGTCCTCGGC
>JAJDAI010000690.1 GCA_029261955.1 Deltaproteobacteria bacterium
TCGCCCCCGAAGACCGCATCGCCTACCGGGCCCTCCTCGGGCGCGTTGTCGAAGCGTGGGATCTTCCTGGGCGGGCGGGGCTGGTTCCCGAGGAGCTCCGCGCATGAGCACACATCGCTGGCCGTCCGTCGCGAGCAAGCTGCGGGACCGCGCCCGGCAGCGGGACGGCCGCCTGAACCGCGGGCAGCGGGATTCGCTCCTCGCCATCGCCGACCGCCTGGAGCTGCGGGCCGGGAACGCATTCCGTGGGGTGGTGCTGGCCGACGAGGTTGGCATGGGCAAGACGCGCGTGGCCTGCGCCGTCGCGCGGGCCACGGTGGACTCCGGGGGCCGCGTTGCCATCTGCGTGCCGCCGGGGCTCGGCGCCCAGTGGGGCACCGAGCTCGCCGGAGAGGGGGTCGAGGCGCCGGAGCTACTGCGCTCCCTGGGGGGGTTCCTGGGCAGCTTCGACGGCTCCGCTCAGCCGACGTGGAGGCAGAGCAACGTGGTGGTGATCTCGCACCTGCTGTCCAACTGGCGCCTCGGGGACAAGACGCACGACTGGCGGCTGGCGCTGCTCGCCTCGCTGGTGGCCGAGTACCGGAAGGACCAGCAACTGGAGTACCCGAAGGGCTACCGCAAGCGCGGGTGGATGGACTGGAGCACCGGCCGGGCGGCGCGGGAGATCCTCGATGCCAAAGACGGCCGCAAGAAGGTGCGGACCTGGCTGGACAGCCTGCCCTTCGTGTCCTGGGAGCGCACCTACTTCGACGGCGCGGCCTACGGGAGGTGGGGGTGGCTGCGGCCTCACCTTGAGCAGGCGGTGGGGTGGGGGCTCGGGCGCTTCGACCTCGTGATCCTGGACGAGGCGCACAAGGCGCGGGCCGAGGCGTCGGGCCTGTCGCGGGTACTCGATGGGGTCCTCCAGCTGCGGAAGAAGCACGCGAAGCTCGCCCTCACCGCAACACCGGTGACGCTGGATGTGGGCGAGTGGGCCAACACGCTTTCCCGGGTGGGGGCAGGACCGGACCTGCGCGCCGCGGTGCAGGAGGTAGCTCGGCGCTTCCAGGCCGCGGCCGAGGACATCTCGGACGCGTGGCGGGAGAGCCCTGACAGCCGGTCGGAGTGGACCGCGGCCGCCGCCGCCTTCGAAGACACCCTCCGGCCCTACGTCCTGCGCCGGGACAAGACCACCGATCCCGCCGTGCAGCGCTTCGCCGAGCAGACCGGAGACGTCCACGGCTACCGCAGGCCCAGGACCCTCGCTCTGCGCCCCCAGGACCTACCGATCCCCTGGCAGCGGGTCGTCGTCGCGTCCGAGGCCCTCTCCACCGCGGCCCACGGCGCCGACGAACTCGCGCTGAAGCGGCTACGTCTGACCCTCGCCAACGGACACGGGCTCTCGGCCCTGGTGGACGAGCAGGCCGAGGCCGCCGCCGAGCCCCCGGACCCCAGCGCCCCGCCGCGTGAGCAGCGGCTGGCCCAGTGGCGCGCGGTCGTGGCGCATGGCCTCGCCGACGGCGGGGCCGACTCGCTGTTCGACCACCCGCAGATCCTGAAGGCCGCGGAGTTCGTCGAAGGCCGCGTCGGCGCCGGACACAAGGTGCTTGTGTTCGGTCGCTTCACCCGGCCCATGCACGCCCTGACCCGTCTGGTCAACGCCCGCGCCCGCGTGCGGGCGGTCCTGGCCCGCAACGGCCCGATCTGGCCCGAGGAGATGCTCCTGCGGGACGGGGCCCTCAAACCCGGCGATCGCGCGGCGGCCCGGCAGCTGGGCGTCGGCGAGCGCAGGCTCGTCAACGCGATGGTCCGCCATCCGGCCCGGTATCGGAAGGACGAGACGCGCCGGAAGTGGCTGCGCAAGCGCATCTTCGGTCTCTGCCGGCTAGGCCGGGCCGACGCCGGCTCGCCCGCCTGGCTGGAGCCCCTGATGAGCGCTGCCGAGGACGACGAGCAGGCCGCGCTGGTGACCCGCGCGTGCTGGGAGCTCTTGCCCGAGGCCCAACGCCGCGCGGTCCACGACCGCCGCGTCAACCAGACGTTGCGGCGGGAGGTCGCACGGGCGTGCACCGAGTTCGCCGCGGCGGGGCTCGCCCCCGAGGACGACGCCGATTTGGACGACGAGGCTGCCGTTCGCGGGTGGGCCCGGCTGCGGACCCACCTCGAGAGCGAGTTCACCTCGCAGCGCGGCGGCCTCGCACGCACTCTCGACGGCCGCACCCGGACGCCCACCCGCCGTCTGCTCCAAGCGGCCTTCAACCGCAAGGGCAGCTGGCCGAAGGTCCTCGTGGCGCAGTCCACCGTGGGCCGCGAGGGCCTGAACCTCCACGAGGCGTGCCGCGTCGTCCTCCTGTTCCACCCCGAGTGGAACCCCGCCGTCGTCGAGCAGCAGATCGGCCGGGTTGACCGGATCAACAGCCGCTGGGAGCGGGACCTCGCCGCCGCGATCGACGCCGACGTAGCGGCCGAGGACCTGCCCCGCATCGAGGTCCACTGCCTCGTCTTCGAGGGCACGTACGACGAGCAGCAGTGGGCGGTCCTCACCCGGCGGTGGAAGGCCCTGCGCGCGCAGCTCCACGGCGTCGTCATCACCCCCGAGGAGATCGGCGAAGACCCCGAGAGCCAGTCCCTTGCCGCCAAGATCAACGCCCTCGCACCCCGCTTCCCCCCCCGGCCCGAGACCCGCTGATCTGGATGTTGCCCTCCGCACACCCGGGACACCACGCTCCCAGGAGGTGCTGTCTGCCGCTTCGACCCGTCCAACGCCACCGGGACTTGGGCCGCGCTCTGCGCGGGCTTCTGCGCGCCCCACACCGGCGCCGGCCAGCTCTGAAGGAGCTCGCCTTTTGTGCTCAGAATCGCA
>JAJDAI010000070.1 GCA_029261955.1 Deltaproteobacteria bacterium
CGCGCCGATGAACGGCGACCTGCCGGGCGTCGTCGACCCCGCGGTCCGCGAGCAGGCGCTGCGGGAGTTCCCCGATCCCCGGCGGGTGCTGGGCCAGCTCTACTGAAATGAAAGAACCGGTGTCAGACACCGCGGCTTTCATCTGAAACCGCCGGTGTCTGACACCGCGGCTTTCACTCCAGGCCGAGCAGCGCCAGCAGCTGGGCGATCTCCACGTCCGCGCGGTAGGTCGTGCGCCAGGCGGTGTGCGCCGTCGGGTTCGCGGCGGTCCAGCACAAGCGCATGTGCGTCGGCCAGTCGCCGCCCGCGTGCAGCAGCACGAAGTGCGGATCGGCGTTGTCCGTCGTGCTGATCCCGAGCGACTTGGGCTTCCCCTCGCCGTCGGCCCGCACCGCGACCAGGGGGTGCCCGGCCTTCAGGTCGTCCTGCACCGCGATCACGAAGCGACCCTGCGGATCCCAGTGGTATCCACGGCTCCGCTCGGTCGTTCGAACGCCCTGGATGAGGGTCTTGAGGTTCGAGCCGTCCTTGAGCCCGACGAGCAGGTCGTAGCGCTTGCCTGCGGGGTCGTCCTTGTTCGACAGAAAGGCGATTCGACCCCCGTCTGGCGAGTAGGTCGGGTGGATCTCGTCGCTGCCTTCGAGCCGCAGGAACGGCTGCTGGTCGTAGTACTCCAGATCGAAGAGGAAGAGGTCGCTGGTCCCCGTCTTCTTGTTCCGGATCTCGTGCAGGATGTGCTTGCCGTCGGGCGACCAGACGGGCCACCGCTCGTCGTCGCGCGTGAAGGTCAGCTGCTCGAGCTCGGCGTCGTGCTCGGTCTTCGCGACCCACAGCTCGCGACCCAGCTCGCCCTGCGCGACGACCACGGCCTGCTTTCCATCCGTCGAGAAGACGGGCTGGTTCTGCTCACCGGGCCCGCCGAAGCGCACCTTGAGCAGCTCCAACATCACCTCGGCGCCCTTGGTCTTGTGGCGCACGACCATCGCGTTCGTGCGGCCCTCGGGGTGCCAGACGAAGCCGATGAGGTCCGTGAAGGACGCGGTGCCCTCGTTGCCCTCGAAGGAGGGGTGCTGGCTCGGCCAGACCGACCGGAAGGTGGCGTCCTCGCCCAGGCTCCGCGCGTAGTAGCGCGAGCGCATGACGTCCGGGCGCGTCTCCTCGACCCCGTAGGCGATCCACTGGCCGTCCCAGCGCAGCGAAGGCGCGACTGCGTGCCCGTCGTGCAGGCCCGCGGCCACCTTCTCGGGCGTGGGCGGCGCGTACTTCGGGCCCGCGGAGGCGAGCGTCGGCAGCAGGAACGCGGTGCAGAGGGCCAGGAGCGCGAGCGCGCGGGGGTCGATCATTCCTCGGGTTCCGGCACCACGAAGAGGTAGACCGCCGCGCCCATGCGCGCCTTCGGGCAGCGCACGGCCATCAGGGTGCCGCCCTCGGACAGGGCCGGCTCGTCGCAGCCCTTGAGCACGGTGTAGCGGTCGGTCTTCTTGCGGCGGTCGAACAGCTTGTAGGGCTGCTCCTGCCCGGACTCGGAGTAGAGGATCTGGCGGCGCGCCTTCTCCAGGCTCAGCACGGTGTAGCGGCTGTCCACGGAGTTCAGCAGCTCGTCGCGCTTCCGCTCGCTCACGTCCGCCCAGTAGAGGACGCCCAGGCCGCCCAGCTCGGCCGAGAAGGCCGCGGCGTCGCCCGAGGGGTGCAGCGCCGCGCTGGTCACGGCGCCCTTGCGGTTGGAGAGGATCATCGACGTGCTCTTGTCGATGTCGAGCAGCTGGAGCTGCGCCTTGTCCTGCGTGTCGGCGGTGATGAGGACCTTGCGGCCGCGCTGGTTGATGCCCCAGACGGACACCGGCTTGCGGCTCCGCTCGAGCAGCCAGGCCTGGTTCGCGCCGAGGTCCACGAGCACGGCGCTCGGGTCGCCGCCGACGCGGGCCGGGAAGGCGACGACGTCGGCGTCCGCGGCGAGCATGGGCTGTCCGGGGCGGTTCCAGCCGCCGCCGAGCCGGGTGTCGGTGCCCTTCTCGAGGTCGATCAGGTGCACGGTGCGGCCGCCGCTTCCCTCCTCCACCACGAGGGCGAAGCGCTTGCCGTCGGCGGACAGGGCGACGTGGTTCGTGCCCGGCGCCACGGCGGTGCGGTAGCGCCCGAGCTTGCCCTCACGGACGAAGAAGACGTGCTCGTCCTCGGGCCGGCTGACGTCCCAGCCCGGGCACAGGACCAGCGCCACGGCGCCGTCGCGCGACAGGACCGGCGTGCGGCACTTCGACTCGTCGATCGTGTCCTCGAGCAGCTTCCAGACGGGCCCCTCGCCGATGCGGCCAGGCACGGCGCCACCCCCTTCGGAGGCTGGCCACGGCTTCGCGCGGCGCATGGGATCGATCTGCAGCTTCAGCTCCTCGGCCTTCAGCGGGATCGTGCTGATCTCCACGGGCTTGGCCTTCGGGATCCGCTCGGCGGAGGCCGTGGCCGGCAGCAGGAGGGCGAGGGCAACGAGGAAATAGGTCACGCGCACGTAGGACCGGGGTCAGGAGAGTGGGGGGTCGCCAGGGGCTGCGACCGGGCCGGCGGCGCCGACGGGGTCACCAGAGTAGCCGGCCCTCAGACCCGGATCACCTTGACCATGTTGGCGACGCCCCGCAGCTTCGTGAATCCGGCGACAACCACGGCCTCCTCCCCAGGCTCCAGGAACCCGCGCTCCACGAGCAGCTGCTCGCCGGACGCCACCATCGCGTCCGAGTCGCCCGGGAAGGGCATGAAGAGCGGCACCACGCCCCGGTACAGCGCCATCTGCTGGCAGGTCCGGTGGTCCGGCGTGATGGCGTAGATGTTCGCGCGCGGGAAGAACCCCGACAGCAGCCGCGCCGTACGCCCCGACAGCGTGAAGCAGATGATCGCCCGGAAGCCGCCGACCTCGGCGATGCGGGCCGCGGCCTCGACCACCGCCAGCGTGATCGGGGGCTCGCT
>JAJDAI010000691.1 GCA_029261955.1 Deltaproteobacteria bacterium
CCTCGGAGGCGTTGGGATGATCTTGCCGGCCGCCACCCGGATCCAACCGAGGCTGACGGGACTCGCCGGAATCGGCCTGGCGACGGTCATGGTGCTGGCTACGATCTTCCACATCTCCCGTGGCGAGCCTGAGGTGATCCCCGTCAACCTCGTCCTCGGGTCCCTGGCGGCTTTCGTCGCATGGGGACGCCTGGTCCGGGCGCCCATCGAGAAGCGAACCTGAGATTTCGACGCCGGCGCGTGACTGTCGAGGCCATGGTCGCCGGAGACCCCACCCCCGCCGGCAACATCACGCCGGGCGTGGAACTCCGGTGATATGCAGACCCTCGGCGACCTGGATCGAAGGGTGAGTCGGGAACGCTTGAAGGCGATCCTGGCGCTCGCGCTGCCAATCGTCGGGGGGATGGCATCGCAAAACGTGCTGAACCTCGTCGATACCGCGATGGTAGGCCGGCTGGGTCCTGAGGCTCTCGCTGCGGTTGGCATCGCCAGCGTGGCGAGCTTCGTCGCTGTGGCGTTCATCATGGGCTTGTCGTCGGGCGTCCAGGCCATGGCCGCGCGGCGGCTGGGCGAAGGCAAGGTCGAGGAGATGGCGTTGCCGCTCAATGGCGGGCTCTTGATCGCCGTCTGCCTGGCGGTCCCCTGTTCGGCTCTGCTGATCTGGGGGGTCCCCGACGTGTTCCCCCTGCTCCACTCAGACCCCGAAGTCATCGGCCAGGGGACCTCCTATCTCCAGGTGCGGTTGATCGCCATGGCCGCGGTCGGCATGAATTTCGCGTTTCGTGGCTACTTCAACGGTGTCAACCGCTCGGCGCTCTACCTGCGGACGTTGCTGGTGATGCATGCGGTGAACATCGGGCTCAACTACGTGCTCATCTTCGGCAAGCTCGGCTTCCCTGAGCTGGGCACGACGGGCGCGGCCGTAGGCACCACCGTCGCTACATACGTGGGGACCGCGACCTACCTCGTCTTGGGCTTGAAGCACGCGCGTGGCGCTGGGTTTGCGACTCGCATGCCGACATGGGAGACGACCCGCACGATGGTTCGCCTCTCAGTGCCCGCAGGCTTGCAACAGGTGTTCATGGCGGCGGGCTTCCTGACGCTCTTCTGGATCGTCGGTCGGCTTGGTACCGCAGAGCTGGCCGCGGTCAACGTCCTCATCAACCTGACGATGGTCACGATGCTGCCCGGTCTCGGGCTGGGTATGGCGGCCGCGTCTCTCGTCGGCCAGGCGTTGGGAAGAGGCGACCCCGATGACGCTCGTCGATGGGGCTGGGATGTGGTGAAGGTAGCAGTGACCGGGATGGTCCCTCTCGGCTTGCCGATGTTGCTGGCTCCCGAGATCCTGGTGCTGCTGTTCACAACGGATCCCGGGACGGCGGAGGCTGCGCGCCTGCCCCTACAGATCGTTGGCGCCTCCATTCTGCTGGACGCGGTTGGGCTGGTGCTGTTGAACGCGTTGCTTGGCGCCGGCGACGCCGGGACCGTGATGCGCGTCTCGGTCTCGCTGCAGTGGGGGTTGTTCTTGCCCGCGGCCTTCCTGGTCGGCCCGTGGTTGGGTTACGGCCTGGTCGGGATCTGGGTGGCGCAACTCGTACAGCGAGCCGCGCAGGCCACGATCTTCGGACTGATCTGGAGGCGGGGACGCTGGGCTGATGTTCGAGTCTGAGACCCCCATCGAAGAGAGCCTGATGCCCGACTCGTCACCACTGCTGGCCACGCGTTTCATCCAGCTGGCGGTGGGTAGCGGCAGGAGCTTTCACAACATGCGAGGGTCCACTCGCACCGGAGCCTCCCTCTCTCGCCGCCAGGTCGACTCGTGGCTCGGTCGGCACTGTGCTTCCGGCGCTGAGGAGCATGCACCTCCGCTCCTCAGCTGGGCGGAAGCCCCTGGGGCCCAGTTCTGGCGCCCCAGGGAGGAGCACCTGAAGCCGTTGATGGGCATCGTCACGGCGAAAAAGGGCGAGCCCGGCGGATGGGTCTTCGTGGACATCGGGATGTGCGTCGCGGTCTCTGCCTCCGAGTTTGACGGTCGCTGCGCATCCAGCGCTGTTCGCTCGACGGTTGCCAATCGCGGGCGGGAGTCCCTCCTGCTCGTCGGCGACGATGTGTCCTCGGTCGGCGCCAGATGCGATCAGGAGGTTCCAAGATGACAGTTGGCTGGCGTTCGGTGTTTCTCTACCCCTTCTTCCTGGGCATGGTGACAGCCCCCATCGCAATCACGGTTGGGCTCCTGCACGGCGGCTCAGCCTTACAGTGGGCGGGGCTGGCGGTCGCAGCGGCGCCGATGCTCTGGTTCTTCAAGGGGATGGCGAGCAAGCGAATCGCCCGCTTTCCGCCGGCGCTGCCCGTTCAAGTGGTGGCTGGAGCCGTCGGGGCAGTGCTGACCGTGCTCGGCGCGCTCGTCTGGGACCCGATCGTCAGCCCAGCCGCTGTCGCCCACTCGTTGCTCCTGGGCGGTCTTGCCATCCCGCTCTACACGTTCGGCTACTCCAAGCTTCCTACTGGAGCTTGCCGAATCGTTGTCGGCGAGTGTCTTCCCCAGTTCACGATGCAGTCGATGGGCGGCGGGGACGTTTCGAGTGTCGAGCTGGCGCCCGCGATTCTCATGTTCTTCCGGGGAAACTGGTGCCCTCTGTGCATGGCCCAGATTCACGAAGTCGCCGAGCAGTACAAGGAGCTCGAGCGCCGCGGCGTCACGGTGGCGCTCATCAGCGGTCAGCCCCAGCAGGAGACCGAGAAGCTCGCCAAGCAGTTCGATGTGCCGTTCTTGCACTTCGTCGACGAGGGACTGAGAGTGGCGCGGCAGCTCGGGCTGCTTCACGAAAGGGCGCTGCCCGCGGGGCTCGCTGGCCGCATCGGGGCCAGCGATGACTCGGCGTATCTTCCCACCGTCGTAGTCACCGATCGGGATGGGTTGGTGGTGCTTTGCGCAGAGACCGACAACTACAGAGTTCGGCCGGAGCCCTCGACGTTCATGAAGGCCTTGGACGACGCCGGAGTGGGTGAAGTCCCACTCGACGAAGCCAAATCCGTTGGAGGTGCCGATGGCCGCCGGTCCCGGCAATCGTACCCCGATTGATCGCGAGCTTGAGGGAGGCTGTCACCCGCATCCGCCGAGATTGTCCGCGACCCCGTGGTCGCTCAGCCCGCGAGGAGGCGTTGCAGCAGGCCGAGCAGCCGCTCGATGTCGCGCGGATCGAGTTCCTCGGTCGTTCCGAGGAAGCGCGCCACCATCTGGCCTGACTGGGGTGCCAGGCCAGCCCCGAGATCGCTGAGGGCGGTCCCCCAGAGGCAGGTCACGAATGAATCCAGCCGGGGCGCGCCCGATGGCGCGGACTCGCAGAGGTAGCGGACTGAGGCCTGCTGGTCCGGCGGGAGGGAGTTGAGCTGCAAGGCGAACAGGGCCAGGACTCCGGCGCAGACCTCGAGGTTCGAACTGGCGCTGCTGATCACCATCGCTAGCTAGCCGCTTCACGCTCGGACCTGTGCCCTCCGGGAAGCTGGAAGCCAGCTCCCGCTCGGTCGTCAAGGACGTCTGAGTCCAGTGTTCGTCGGTCGGCATGGGTCGCGGACTTCTTCTCGGTCGAAGTCGTCACCTCGCATGGGCTGGTCTGCTACCCGGTCTTCTTCGTGATGAAGCTGAGGACGCGGGAGGTCCACATCGCCGGGATCAGGGCTGCCCCGGACGGCGCCTCCTGGCATGCTATATCAAGAAAAACGGTAAAAACCCCTCTGAAGTAACGAGTTCGGGATATGCGTCTGCTGATCATTCACGAGGACCCCGCCAGGGGCGACGCGCTCGCTCAGTTCTTGTCAAAGCTGGGGCCGGTGCTCTCCGCCACAAGCCGGTCTAAGGCGGTCGAGGCGTTCTCTGAGCAGATGCCCGACGTCGTCGTCTGCAGCCACACGATCGACGGTGACAGCGGAGGGTTGGGCCTTTGCCGGGAGCTCCGGGGACACGAGTGGGGAACCGAGTGCCTCCTCGTCGTGCTCGGGGTCCCTGGGACTTCAGTTCCTCGCCTCCTGGAAGCGACACATTCCCGCTTCCTGATTGATGTCGCGCTGCCCCCCGGTTTTCTCCTTGGAGACGTCGTCGGACCCATTCAGGAGTTCGGGAGCGCCAACAAGGCCGGCCGAAAGTACCCCTTGAACCTCGGCCCTCGACGCCCTGCGCCCAAGACGTCGGTCGCGCCCAGTCCCGACCTGCCAGGGACGCCGAAGCAGGCGGAGCAGGGCGCCGATGAGAGCGGGCCTCGCTGGCTTCTTCGGCGCCTTCGAGACGCCATCAAGTAGGCAGTGGCGGCTTCCAGGACCCGAGAGCGAGGACGTGATGCCTGACCTGGACCGGTCCGAGCTCTTGCCGACGCTGTTCATCCCCCATGGAGGCGGGCCGTGCTTCTTCATGGAGTGGACCATGGGTCCAGCCAATACCTGGGACCGAATGGCCGCCTGGCTGGGCGGCCTCGGGCGCCGATACCCAACGGTCAAGACGTTGCTGGTGATCTCTGCCCACTGGGAGGAGGAAGTGGTGACCGTTCAGAGCAGCGAGCACCCGCCCTTGCTGTTCGACTACCACGGGTTCCCGCCACACACCTACGAGCTCAGTTGGCCGGCGCCGGGCTCGCCGGCCCTGGTCGGCAAGGTCGAGACACTCCTCCTCGCCGCCGGATTTGGCTCTCGAAGAGACCCGGAGCGAGGCTTCGACCATGGCGCGTTCGTCCCGCTGAAGGTCGCCTTCCCAGACGCGAAGCTCCCCACGGTGCAGCTCTCGCTGCACGCCAGCCTGGACGCGGGGACCCATCTGGCGATCGGTCGAGCACTCGCTCCACTGCGCGCGGAAGGAGTGTTGATCGTGGGCAGCGGGCTCAGTTTTCACAACACGCGCGCGTTCCAGGGACGCGGCGACAGCTTGATGCGCTCGCGCCAATTCGACGCCTGGCTCGGCGAGACCTGCTCTGGTCGGGGCAAGAAGCGATCGTCAGCGCTCACCCTCTGGCACGAAGCCCCATCGGCCCGTTTCTGTCATCCGCGAGAAGAGCACCTGTTGCCGCTGATGGTCGCCGCCGGCGCGGCCGAAGACGAGCCCGGCCGGCGGACCTTCGATGACGAGGTCATGGGCGTTCAGATCTCCGGGTTCGAGTTCGGGAGGAACGACTGAGCGACGAAGGCATCCCCGCTGTATTCCATGCCGCGACGTCCCAATGCCACTTGCTACTCGCCGCTCTGGATGCCGGCGTTCAGGAGTCGCTGGAGTTCCTCGGCGCCGAACTCTCCGACCGGAAGTCCGGCGTCGGCCAAGGCTCGCACGTCGACATGAGCGTACGCCATGGCAAAAGCCCTCAAGAGCTGCTGGAAAGGGAGATCGAGGTACACGCCGTGGACCCCAACGTACTCGGCGTGCCGCCGCCCGTCCGAGGTCGTCACCTTGAGCAGCGCGTCGCTTTGCCCGCTCCACTCCACCAGCCGGTAGCCCTTCCGCTCAGCGAAGCGCGCGTCGTGGCTGGGGTCTGCCAGGCTCCACCCCCGTCGACCCAGGCCGCCGCCAACCCGTGACCGTGCATCACGTCCGTGCCCATGGCATGCGCGATGCGGCGCGGCATCGTGTGGTCACGCAGATCGGTCAGCACCAGTGCGCTTGGAACACCCGAAGCCCGCAGCAAGGAAACCAGGAGCACGGCCTTCTGAACGCAGAACCCGCGCCCGCGCCCCAGGACATGGCTCGCCGTGTACTCCTCGGGCCGGAGCTTGGCCATGAACTCATAGGAGACGCCGTCTCGCACCCGGTCAAACGCGGCGACAGCCCGTTCCCGTGCTGTGAGGCGACCGTCCTGAACGACACGAGCGAGTTCCCGCACCGCCGGATCGGTGGACTCCACGAAGGCCGCTCTCTGACAGTTGACGAGGTGATGCGAACGATCGGAGCGCCGCACGGTGTCACGGTTCGGTACGGAGGGGCCGTGAAGCAGCAGCGGGAGAGCTTCGTCGACCTCTTCCAGCTGATGGCGCTGGGTCTGATCCTGGTCTATCTGGTGCTGGCAGCGCAGTTCGAGTCCTGGCTCGACCCGCTCGTCATTCTCTTCTCGGTTCCCTTCGCGATCACAGGCGCGTTGCTCGCCCTGGCGGTCACCGGCACTCTGCTGTCGACGCCAGCCTTCCTTGGCCTGATCATCCTCGTGGGGGTGGTGGTCAACAGCGCCATCGTTCTGCTCGACTACGTGCGACAGCTCATCGCGGAGGGGCTCCCCTTCTTCGAAGCGATCGTGACCGCAGGAGAGCGCCGGCTGCGTCCCGTGCTGATGACTACGATGACTAAGGTGGGGGGGATGTTCCCGATGGCGCTGGCGACCGGGAACGGGGCTGAGATGTGGGGGCCGATGGGCCGAACGGCGCTTGGCGGGCTGCTGGTCTCCACGGTGGTGACCTTGATCTTTGTGCCGACGTTGTACTCCTTCGTGGAGCGGTGGCGTCGACGCAGACAGGAACGGACGATCGATATGACGGCGGCTGGCGAGCATGCCGCTGAGGGTCGATGAGGGAGGAGCTGCGATGACGCTGACGAGGAGACGGAAGGAGTTTCTCGCGGAGGTCGTGCGACGTCACGGCGACTCCGACGATCCGGTTCATCATCATCAGGTTGCCGACGCCCTCGGCGTCAGCAACGCCACTTCCTACGACATGCTGCGGGCGCTGGAAGGGGCGGGCTACCTCGAGCGCGAGTACCTGCCCACGGGCGGGAAGGGCCGACCGCAAGTCGTCTACCGCCCCAGCGACCAGGCGGCGGCCCTGTTTGACTCGACCGCCGCCCGATCCCGTTCGATGGAGGAGCAGGACTGGCTTCGAGCGTCGCGGGCCATCAAGGCCGAGTTCCAGTCGTTCGGCTCCACCACGACGGGCGAGTCGGCGACTCGGCTGGCCATGTTCGTCGGCGCCGCTGAGGCTCAAGTCGAGCTGTGTGCGGGTGTCCTGGCGCTCTTCGCGCTCCAGATGCGCCTCCTTCCACCGCAGCAATCTGCGTCGGTGCGCTATCTGTGCGAAGCCGCCCCTACCGGTGCGCCCAGGCTGGACTCCTTCGTGGCCTGTCTGTGGGGAACGACTCTCACGGGCACGGCTCCAGCGCTCTCCCCCCAGGCGGGCCGTCTGGTGGCGCTCTTCCTTCGAACAGTCGACGAGCTGACCCGGGAGGACATCGATCGACTACTCAGCTTGCTGGAGTACCTGCTGGGAGTGCTGCCCGGCGAAGGGCCGGTAGAAGATCGTTCGACGCCGTAAGTGCGATGCTAGGAACTCCGCGGGGCGGGGAGCGGACCTCCGGACACCGCTGCATCCCCGAGCGGCGAGTCGGGAGCTCCTGAGACACGCCGCAAGCCGCACCGAGTGACCGTCAGCCAAGCGCGGCTGGGGTGCCGCGAGCGACCTTCATGCCCCCTCGCCCAGGCTGGCGACCGGTCCGAAAGTTCTAAAACCATCCTGTAAGAGGGTGTTCCCATAAAGCTACGCAGTCGCAACCTCTGACGAGGTGAGACGGCGCAGCAGCCGACGCCCTTCAGCGAACCAGATCCAGGCCGTCGAGCTCAGCAAGGTGCGGTCCTGGTCCTTGGCGAGGCGGCGAGGTCGGTCGTTCCACGCGTTGGTCCGCTCGATGACCCAGCGCTTCGGGAGCGGTACGAATGTCTTCGGCGCGAACACAGGCAGGGGCAGCGTCTGCTGCGCCTGGAGCCGCAGACCGACGGAGCGGTTTCCCGGATGTCGGGCGATCTCGACCGAGAGCCCCGGGTTCGCGGCCTCCAGCCTCGTCTTGCACTTCCCGGCGTAGCCCTCGTCCGTGTAGACCTTGGTGATCGTCGGGAGCTTCGACAGTCCCGCCGCCACGACGTCGTCGGCTCCGTCCCGGTCCTGGACGCTCGCGATCTGGATGACGACGACGAGCAGCAGCCCCAGCACATCGGTCATCAGGTGGCGCTTGCGACCCTTGACCTTCTTGGCGCCGTCGAAGCCCTTTGGGCCCCCCTGCGCCGAGGTCTTGACCGACTGCGAGTCGATGACACCGGCGGTGGGCTCCGCGGGTCGGCCCTCGCGCACGCGCCACATGGCGCGCAGGCGGTCGTACATCTGCTCGAAGCGGCCCTGGGCAGCCCAACGGCGGAACGTCTTGTAGACCAGATGCCAAGGCGGGAACTCCCGCGGGAGCATGCGCCAGGGCACTCCGCCCCGGACCACATAGCTCATCGCATCGACCATCAAGCGGCGGCTGTAGATGCGGTCGACCCCCCGCACCTTGTCCTCGAAGATGTCGGAGACCAGCGCCCACTCCGCGTCGCTCAGGCCGTACAGGTACAGAGCCTCCGGCGCCTGCTGCCGGTGCTCTTCGCGATAGCCATAGCGGGGTTGGGCCGGAGCCGCCGTCTCCGCAGCCGGCGGCCGCGACGGAGACCTCTTCGGCGGCACGACCCGCTCGAAGCCCAAGGCCCGGAGGGTCTTCCGCATCGTCTGCGTGGTCACCCGGATCCCGGTGGCGCCTCCGACGAGGTCGATCAGCTCGTTCAGCGACGCGCCAGGGTGCTCCTGCGCGATCGTCTCAACGACGCGAAGCGCCGCCGCATCGAACGCAGGAAGACGACCCCGACGACGGGGCAGCGGGGCTGACCCACCCTGGGCATCGGGTGTGTTCTCAGTGTCTTGAGCCACGGATCCTCCCTCAAAGCGGGGAGTCTAGCCGCGCCTCGTTAATGGGAACACCCTCT
>JAJDAI010000692.1 GCA_029261955.1 Deltaproteobacteria bacterium
TCGCTCGACGTGGACGACTGCGCGCCCTTCGACCCCACGATCTTCCCCGGCGAGGACGAGCTCTGCGACGCGATCGACAGCGACTGCGACGGCAGCATCGTCGACGAGTTCGCCGACTTCGACGGGGACCTCGACCCCGACTGCAACGATCCGGACGACGACAACGACGGCTCGCTCGACGTGGACGACTGCAACGACTTCGACGACACGATCCTGCCCGGCGCGCACGAGGCCTGCGACGACATCGACAGCGACTGCGACGGCAGCATCGACGACGGCTTCACCGACTTCGATGGCGACCTCGAGCCCGACTGCACCGACGAGGACGACGACAACGACGGCGACCTGGACGAGGACGACTGCGACGACGCCAACCCCGAGGTCTTCAACGGCCAGACGGAGTCCTGCGACGGCATCGACAGCGACTGCAACGGCTCCGTGGCCGACGCCTTCGACGACTTCGACGGCGACGACGACCCCGACTGCAACGACGCCGACGACGACAACGACGGCTCGGATGACGCCGACGACTGCGCCCCGCTGGACGACACGATCTTCCCCGGCGCCACCGAGCTCTGCGACGCCATCGACAACGACTGCGACGGTTCCGTCGTGGACGAGGACGACGACACCGACGGAGACCTCGAGCCCGACTGCACCGACGAGGACGACGACAACGACGGCCTGCCGGACACCTGGGAGATCGACAACGCCCTCGACCCGCTGGACGGCTCCGATGCCTCGGCGGATGGCGATGCCGACGGCCGCGACAACACCGTCGAGTTCGCGGACGGCACCGACCCGGCCTTCTTCGACGGCCCGGACCTGGCCCTGCCCTTCCTGCCCGAGGACGGCGCCTTCGTGGACACCGCGACGCCCACGCTGCAGTCGCTGAGCGCGACGAGCCCGACCAACGCGACGCTGACCTACACCTTCGAGATCTACGCGGACGAGGACCTGACGGACCTCGTGGCGAGCGAGTCGGGGGTCGAGGAGCCCGACGCCGCCCTGCCCAACTGGACCGTGGACGTCGAGCTGGACGAAGACGCGACCTACTGGTGGCGCGTCGCCGCGTCGGACCCCTTCATGACCACGGACTTCAGCCCGGCCTTCTCGCTGGTGGTCGACGTCGTCGGCGTGGAGCCCCCGGTGCCGGTGCCGCTCTTCCCCGTCACGGGCCAGACGATGCTCTTCGGCGAGGAGCAGCTGAGCTGGTCCGAGTCGGTCAGCCCCGAGGGCCTGGACGTCGAGTACGTGGTCGAGCTGCTGGACGCGGACGGGCTGGTCGTCCTGGACGAGGCCGCGGTGGCCGATGACCCGGACAGCGACAGCGAGGTCTGGCCGCTCGCCTTCGAGCTGGTGCCCGGCACGACCTACTCCTGGCGGGTGCGGGCGACGGACCCGGTGGGGCGCTCGAGCGTGTTCACCGCGCTGCAGGTCTTCGGTTATGTGACCTCCAACGGGGCGCCCTCGGATCCGCTCTTCGAGGAGCCGCTCGACGGCGAGCAGCTGGCGGACACCTCGCCCGAGTTCGTGGTCAGCGAGTCGGTGGACCCCGAAGGCGGCGTCGTGCTGCACCGCTTCGCGCTCGACTCCACGGACAGCTTCGACAGCGAGGACCTCGTGGAGCTGGAGGTCGAAGGGGACGGCAGCGGTGAGCTGCGCTTCGACATGGAGGACGAGGGCGTCGTGCTGAGCACCGAGACCACCTGGTACGCGCGCATCGACGCCGTCGACGTGGACGGGCAGGCCAGCGGCGAGGACGTCGTCGCGATCTTCGTGCGCGGGGAGAACGACGCCCCGCCGACGCCGGAGCTGCTGGGGCCGAGGAACCGCGAGGTCACCGAGCAGTCGCCGGTGCTGCTGGCGAGCGAGGTCGAGGACCCCGAGGGCGACGACGTGACCTACGAGTGGGTCGTGGCGACGGACCGGGCGCTCACGGACGTGGTGGCGGACGGCGACAGCGATGCGCCCAACTGGCCGGTCGATCGCGAGCTCGCGGGCGGCCACTTCTGGAGTGTGCGCGCGGTGGACGCGGGCGGCGCGGCGTCCGGCTGGGCGGCGGCCCGCTACCTGGTGGCGCTGGATCCGAGCTGGGGCGGCTGCTCTACCGCGGGTGGCCGGGGAGGCTTCCTGGGCCTGCTGCTGGTCTTCGCGTTCCGGCGACGCCGATCGCGCTGAGCCGGTCCGGCGAACTGCGTGGTAGAACTCCGGGCATGAAGCCCCGTTTCGCCTTGCTTTGCGCGCTGTTGGCCGGCTGCGCGCCCGCCGACGAGGTCGGCATCGACCAGCAGCTGGTCATGACCCAGATCAACCTGACCCGCGCCGAGGACGGCGTGTCGCCGGGCTTCGACCTGGACGAGCACGTCACCGAGAACGGCGACCCTACGGGCTGCGAGCAGGAGGACTACGTCGGCACGCACGGCGAGGCCGGCGTGGACAACGCGCTCGCGCGGCTGCTGCCCTTTCTGGACACGACGGAGGCCGTCGCGGTCGAGCCCCTCATCCAGCAGGCCATCAACGAGGGCGAGCTGCTGCTGATGGTCGACGTGCAGGGGATCGACGACTTCGCGAACGACGACTCCGTGGACGTGACGATCCTCCGCGCCAGCGGCACGCCCTTCGTGGGCACCGACGACCGCCTCGAGGCCGGCCAGACCTTCGACGTGAACCCGGACGTGGAGCCCACCTCGGTCGTGGGGGCACAGATCGTGGACGGGGTGCTGACGGCGCGCGGCTTCCACGTGTTCCTGCCGCTGCGTGTCTTCGACACCTTCCTGGAGTTCTCCTTCGCGGACGCGATCCTGGAGGTGACCTTCCAGGAGGACGGGTCCTACACCGGGATCCTGGCGGGGCGCTTCGACTGGTCGGACATGCTGGACACCTTGCTGGCGGCTCCCATCGACCAGTCGCTGAAGGACCTGCTGCCGGGGCTGCTGTTGAGCTTGTCGGACATGCGGGCGGAGGACGGGGTTTGCCGGGTGATGTCGGCGACCTTGGAGTTCTCGGCGAAGGGGGCTTTCTTCTACTCGGAGTGAGCGTTCTTGAGCTCACGCCACGATCGCCACGGGCCACGATCGCCACGTTCTTCAGCTCGGCATTCCGTTGGCGACTCGGTGGATGCCGTCCTTGAGGCGGAGGGCTCCGAAGTTGAGCAGGAGGCCCAGGCGGTAGTTGAGGATTCGGGTGTAGGTGCGGGTCTGGCGGAGGTGGACCTGGGCGACCTGCTCCACCGCCTTGAGTTCGACGACGACGCAGCGGTCGACCACAAAGTCGGGACGCAGGCCGCCGCCGATCTCGACCCCGGCCCACTCGACGGGAATCACGGGCTGCTGCGTGAAGAAGACTCCGCGGGCGCGCAGCTCAACAGCCAGAGCACCGGCGTAGGCGGACTCGAGCAGTCCGGGCCCCCAGGCCCGGTGGATCCGAAAGGCGGCATCCAGAACCGCCCGCGCAACCTCGTCTTCTC
>JAJDAI010000693.1 GCA_029261955.1 Deltaproteobacteria bacterium
CGATGCGTGCCTCTCCGGCTCAGCCGCGGATGAGCGTTGGCTTCGGGCGCAGCCGCAGGACCTCGATGGGGTCCGCGGCGGGGTAGACCAGGAAGTTGGCGGGGGCGCCGACTTCGATGGCCGGCGCGCCGCCGAAGGCTCGGTGGTTGGCGCCGCTCAGGGTGCCGAAGACGCGCTGCATCTCCGCTTCCCCGGTCAGGTGGCCGGCGTGCACGAGCATGTAGGCGGCGTCCACCAGGTTTGCCGTGCCGAGCCGGTACCAGGGGTCCATGACCGAGTCGTGCCCGATGCCCACGGAGCACCCGGCCGCCCAGAGCTCGTCCACGCGGGTGAGGCCGCGGATCTTCGGGTAGCCGCCGTAGCGCCCCTGCAAGACGATGTTGTCCAGCGGGTTGCAGACGACCTGCAGGCCGGCCAGGCGAACCAGCTCGATGACCTTGGCCGCGTAGCCGTCGGGGTAGCTGTGCATCGCGGTGCAGTGCCCGGCGATGATGCGGGAGCCCATGCCCCGGTCGATGGCCTCGGCGCAGAGGAACTCGAGGTGCCGAGACCCCGGGTCGTCCGTCTCGTCGCAGTGCACGTCGACGTCGATCCCGCGCTCCTGCGCGAGGTCCAAGGCCAGGCGCAGCGACGCGTTGCCCTCGTCGGTGGTGCGCTCGAAGTGGGGAATCGCGCCAACCGCATCGCAGCCCAGCTCGACGGCCTTCACCCACTGCGCCTGCCGGCCCGGCGCGCGGAGGATGCCCTCCTGGGGAAAGGCGGCGACCTGCAGCTCCACCGGCACCTCGGCGGAAGCCAGCTCCTCGCGCAGCGTGATCAGCGCCTCGACCGCCCGCAGGTTGCCGGGGTCCACGTGCGTTCGAATGCGGGTGCAGCCCCAGCCGACGTACCAGCCGACGGTCTCCAGGGCGCGCGCGCGCACGTCTTCCGCCGTCAGGCCGTCCCGAAGGCGGGCCCAGTTCTCGATCCCCTCCACGAGGGTCCCCGACACGTTCGGCGCCCGGCGCCCCAACAGGGCCGCGTCGAGGTGCACGTGGGGCTCGGCCAGGGGAGGGCAGACGGTGACGGGCTCGCCTTCGGTCGCAGGCTCGATGGTCGAGATGTGGCCGTCGGCAACCGAGATGTCCACGCGCTGCCCATCGAGCCACGCGTTGCGAACGATCACGAGGGCTGCTCCCCGGACTCGTCCCGGGCCTGCCGCTCGTCGAGCCGCGGCCCGTTGTCCACGAACCACCGCAGCTTGTTCACGACGCCCCGGATGTAGTGCACCTCGACGTCGCTCATGGCGCCGCGAATGAGCGCCTGCCGCAGGGTCGCCATGCCCTGCTCGCGGCTCTTGCCACGCCAGAAGTCGATGACGTCCAGCAGCTCGGCCGCCTGCTCGGTGGCTCCCTGGACCTGCTCGATGGCGGCCGGACGCCGCCGCTTGTTCCGGTGTGGAAGCCGCCGCAAGCGGCCGCGTGCCTTGCCCCACTCCCAGCCGAGCAGCAGCACGGCCTGGCTGAGGTTCAGGGAGCTGGCCTCGATGGAGGTGGGGATGTGGCAGAGGTGCGTCGCCCAGGCGAGGTCTTCCTGCGCGAGCCCGGAGTCCTCCGTGCCGAAGAGCAGGGCGGTCTGTTCGCCGTCCGCCCCGCACTGCGCGAGCAGCTCGCCCGCTTCGGTCGGGGAGACGAGCTCCCAGGCCTTCCAGCGACGCGGCCGGGCGGTGCAGGCGATGACGACGGTGCAGCCCGCGACCGCCGTGCCCAGCTCCTCGTGCCGGGTGATCGACTCCCGGATGGACGCGCCGGAGTGCACCGCCATCTTGCGGAGCTCCGTCTCGTCCTTGTACTGGGGTTGGACCACGTGCAGGTCGACCAGGCCCATGTTGGCCATGGCGCGCGCGCTCGAACCGACGTTGCCGCCGTAGAGCGGACGGTTCAGAACAACCCGGGGGAGGAGATCGTCACTCACTGGGCGGGCCTCGCTGCAGCTCCGGCGGCGCGAGACGCGGTGCTACTTGAACCAGTTCCAGGGGAGGAGCAGGGACAGGCAACCGCCCTCGTCCGTCTCGGCCGGCGGCTTCGCGTCCTCGGCCTTCACCGGGACTTCGGCCTTCGCCTCCGCCTTCGGTTCGACCTTGGCCTCGACCTTCTTCTCGGGCTCGACCGGCTTGGGCGGCTCCACCTTCGGCGGCTCGACCTTCGCGGGCTCGGCTGCCTTGGGCGTGGGGGCCTCGACCACGATGCCCTTGCCCTTGCGCTTGCCGGGGCTGCTCTTCTGAGCGGGCCGGCGTCGGCCGGGCGAGCTCTTCTGGGCGACGGGCTTCGGCGGCTCAGCCTTCTTCTCGGGCTCGGGCGTGGGCTCGGCCTTCGCGGTCTTCGGCGGCTCGGGTGCCTTGCCGAAGTCGGCTGTCCTCTCGACTGCCGGAACCTCGCCTGCGTCCTTCGCCTCCTGCTTGGCCTTCGCCTCGTCGGCCGCCTTCTTCTTGTCGGCCGCGTCGCTGCTCATCATCTGGCCGCCGCGGGCCTCCGTGTGGAGGTTGAGCGTGGCGTTGATGGTCTTGTTCTTCAGCTTCAGACGGACCTCGACCGGCGCGCCGGTCTCCTTGTCCTTGGCCGAGATGCTGAGGATCCCCTCGGAGTCGATGTTCAGCCAGACGTCGACCTTGACCTTGCCGCGCGGCATCTCGCGGATGCCACTGAAGACGAAGGTTCCCAGGAGCTCGTTCTCGGCCGCGATGTCCGAGTCGCCCTGGTAGATCTTGAGCATGATCGTCTTCTGGTTGTCTTTGCTGTTGGTCAGCGTCAGACGACGAACGTGCGGGATCGGGCAATTCTTCGGGAAGAGGGGCAGGAAGCTGCGGTCGACCTTCGCGATGCCGATGGGCATCGGGAGCACGTCGAGCAGGGTCACCTTCTCCGAGCTGGCGTGGGTCAGGCTGTGCGCCATGATCGCGGCGCCGACGGCGACCGCCTCATCGGGGTGCACGCCCTTGCAGGGGTCCTTGCCGAAGTAGTCGCGCACGCGCTGCTGCACGAGCGGCATGCGGCTCTGGCCGCCGACCAGCAGGACCTCGTCGATGACGTCCGGCTTCATCTTCGCTTCTTCGAAGATGCGCTGGCAGGTCGTGACGGTCCGGCCGACGAGGTCGCCGGTCAGGGACTCGAGGTCTGCGCGGGTGAACTTCAAGTCGAGGTTCAGGATGCCCTTGGGCCCGCGGGCGATGAAGGGGACCTCGATGTTGGTCTCCTTCGTCGTCGACAGCGTGATCTTCGCGCGCTCGGCCGCTTCCCGCAGCCGCTGGATGGCGACGCGGTCGTAGCTGAGGTCGACCCCCGTCTCCTTCATGAACTGCTCCATCACGTAGCCCATGACGCGATCGTCGAAGTCGATGCCGCCGAGGAAGGTGTCTCCACCCGTGGCGACCACCTCGAAGACCTTGTCGCGGATCTCGATGATGGAGATGTCGAAGGTGCCGCCGCCGAGGTCGTAGACCGCGAGGCGCTGCTTCAGGTTCTTGCCGAGCCCGTAGGCCAGGGCGGCGGCCGTCGGCTCGTTGAGGATGCGCAGGACCGTGAGGTTCGCGAGCTTGCCCGCCTGGCGCACGGCCTGGCGCTGCTTGTCGTTGAAGTACGCGGGGACGGTGATGACCGCGTTGGTCACCTCCTCCTTCAGGTACTCCTCAGCGACTTCCTTGATCTTCTTGAGGATCTGCCCGGAGACTTCGCGCAGATCGAAGACCTGATCCTTGACCTTGATCAAGACCTGGCCGGCGTCGCCCTCCTGCATGTTGTAGGTGAACAGCTGGCGGATCTGCTCGGCCTGGACCGAGTGGAAGTTCCGCCCGATCAGCCGCTTCGGAGCAAAGACGGTGTCTTGTGGGTTCAGCGCCGCCTGCTTCTTGGCGTCGTGACCCACGAGCATGCGCCCGCCCTCGTCGATCGCGAACAGCGACGGGATTGTGTAGCTCCCGCCGCGGTACATGATGATCTTTGGCTGGTTGTTCTCGATGACCGCGGCGCACGAATTCGTGGTCCCCAGGTCGATGCCGATGGCGCGTCCCATGTCGCTCCGGTCCAGCGGGTGTACTGCGTCCGCGGACGACAAGTATCGGGCTCGCGCAAGCACAGTGTCAACCGAGGCCCCTCTGTCTGATCAGGCCCTGGCTGCGCTTTCTTGCCTCAGGGATCCACCGGGGGCCCGCCGGAGTTCCCGTCCGGCTGCTGCAGCTCGATGCGCACGGCCTCGATCGCCCGGGAACTGGCGCGCAGCACGCGGAGCTGGGCTCGCTCCGTGTCGAGCGTCTCGCCCTCGGCGGGGATGCGGCCCCAGCGCTCGAGCAGGAAGCCCGCCAGGGTCTCGTAGTCCCCCTCGGGCAGGTCGAGGGCCAGGGTCTCGTTGAGCCGGTCGATCTCGACGCGCGCCGAGACGTGCCAGATGCCCTCGCCCCGCTGGAGGATGTCGGCGGCCGGCACGTCGTGCTCGTCTTCGATCTCCCCGACGATCTCCTCGAGGATGTCCTCGATGGTGACCATGCCTTCGGCTCCGCCGTACTCGTCGACCACGATGGCGACGCCGTGGCGACGGCTCTGGAGGTCCTCGAGCAGCAGCTCGACCCGCTGCGCGGCGGGCGCGTAGGTGACCGAGCGCTTCAGCGTGCCCACGGTGCCGTGCGGGTCGTCGGAGTGCAGCAGGTCCATCGCGTGCAGCACGCCCACGATGTTGTCGACCCGCCCCTGGAAGACGGGCAGCCGCGAGTAGCCGGTGTCCGAGAAGAGCACGAGGGCCTGCTCCAGTGAGGTCTCCTCCTCCACGCCGACCACGTCGATGAGCGGGCGCATGACCTCCTTCGCGGTGGTCTCGTGGAAGTCGAAGATGCGGCGGATGATCCGGCGCTCGCCCGCTTCGATCGTCTCGCTCTTGCGGCGCTCCAGCAGCAGGCGGAGCTCGTCGCGGGAGACGGCCATGAAGCCCTCGCCCTCGGCGCCGACCGCGCGCAGCAGGGTCGCGGTCATCAGGCGAACCAGGGCGACCACGGGCAGCAGCAGGGTCGACAGGAAGGAGAGCGGCTGGATGACGACGGGCGCGATGGCCTCGGCGTGCCGCCGGAAGACCGACTTGGGGATGAGCTCCCCGAAGAGCAGCACGAGGGGCGTGAGCAGCAGGACGGTGTAGAGCTCGACGTTGGGCTCGGGCCGCCCGGCCCGCTCGAAGGCCTCGCGGAGCATGAGCGCGAGCACGGTCGAGTTGGTGACGACGCAGAGGTTCGTGCCGATGAGCGTGGTCGTGAGGATGCGCTCGGGCGCCTCCAGGAAGTTCGCGAGCAGGCGGAGCCCGCGGCCGCCCTTCTTGTGCTGCGCACGGATGGCGACCTTGTCCGCGGAGACGAGCGCCAGCTCCGAGCCCGAGAAGAAGCCCTCGAGCAGCACGAGCAGCAGGATGATCGGCACGCCGACGGCGAGGCTCATCGCGGGCCTCCCGGCGTGACGATGAAGCCCGTCATCCGGGTGCCCTCGACCCCGACGACGCGGAAGCTCCAGTTGTCGTCCGAGACGACCTCGCCCGGGCGGGGCAGGCGACCGAAGAGGTGGAAGATGTAGCCGGCGATCGTCGTGTAGGTGGCCCCCGGCGGCAGGGCCGGCTCCAGGGTCTGGTTCCAGGTCGCGATCTCGAGGCGCGGCGGCACGCGGTAGGAGCCGTCGGGCAGGCGCTCCAGGCCGGTGGGCGGCCCGGCCTCGGGCTGGTCCCCCGCGAAGCCCGCGAAGAGCTCGTCGAGGATGTCCTGGAGGGTGACGATGCCTTGCATGTCCCCGTACTCGTCGATCACCACGGCCAGGTGGCCCCGCTCGCGCTGGAACTCGCGCAGCAGCTCGGCCGCCTTCTTGCCCGGCGGCACGAAGTAGGCGGGCTTGAGCAGCGCGGCGAGCCGGCCCGAGCTCAGCTCCTGAGCGTTCCATCGGAAGCGCAGCAGGTCCTTGGTGAGCAGGGTGCCGCGGAGGTCGTCGGGGGAGGCGCCGTGCACGGGCAGGCGCGAGTAGCGGAACTCGCGGACGGTCTCGAGGATGGTGTCCAGCGGCGCGGCCAGGGGCACGCTGATCACGTCGGCGCGCGGGGTCATCAGCTGGGAGACGGGGGTGTCGCCGAGGTCGAACACCGCGTGGATCAGCTCCGCTTCGTCGGATTCGAGCACGCCCTGGCTCTCACCGAGCTTCACGAGGGCGCGGAACTGGGCTTCCTGGAGCGCGGCGGGCAGCGGGTCCTCGCCCTGGGCGCCGAAGGCCTTGAGGAGGAGGTCTGCGACGCCGTGCAGCACCGCGCGCAGGGGCGTGACCAGCACGTCGAAGGCCCGGAGCGGCAGCGCGACGAGCCGCGCCCAGGTGGCGCCGAGCCGGACCGCGATGGCCTTCGGGGCGATCTCACCGAAGAGCAGCAGCAGCGGCGTGATGACGACGACGTTGGCCCACCAGGGCACGTCCACGCCCAGCTCCCCGAGCTCGACCAGGAGGCGCACGCCCACGACGGAGACGCAGATGTTCACGACCTCGTTGCCCAGCAGGATGGTCGCCAGCAGCTTGCGCGGCTGCTGGAGCAGGCGGCCCGCGGTCTCCCCCGCGCGCCCCGACTCCTCGAGCTTCTCCAGCTCGTAGCGGTCGAGGCTGAAGAGCGCCGACTCGGAGCCGCTGAAGAAGGCGGAGAAGACCAGCAGCACCGACAGCACGCCCAGCCAGGGCAGCACCGCGACGAAGGCCTGGGCCAGGATCACGGCCAGGGTCATGCGCCGTGGTCCCAGCCGCGGCAGTCCGGCAGGGGGGAGCCGTCGACGAAGCTCAGCCCGGAGCCGGCGCGCACGGAGCCGATGACCCGGAAGCCGGCCAGCGGCGTCGGGGCGGTGGCCAGCAGCTCGTAGTCCTCACCGCCCGCCAGCGCGTCCTCTTCGCTCACGCCCTCGACCTGCAGCGCTGCCCGATCGAGCACGAGCTGCACCGCCGAGGCCTCAGCGAGGTGCCCGGCGTCGGCCAGCAGCCCGTCGCTCAGGTCGATGCAGGCGGTCGCGTCGGCGAGGGCCTCGCGCAGATCGAGGCGGGGCATGGGCTTCAGCAAGGCGTCGGCCGGCACGGCCTGCCCGGCTTCCAGCCCCCGCAGCGCGCGCGCGGCGAGCCCGGTGGGGCCGCTCAGCTGCACGAGGTCCCCCACCTGCGCCCCGCTGCGCCCGAAGGGGGTGCCCGTGCCGATCACCGTCACGCTGACCGTCGCGACCGCGGAGCGCGTGGTGTCGCCGCCGAGGATTGGGCACCCGAAGCGCCGCGCGGCCTCGGCGATGCCCGCCATCACGGCGTCGGTCCAGGAGTCCAGGGCGGGGGCCGACAGGGCCACGAGGCAGCCGACGGGCCGGGCTCGGGCGGCCGCGAGGTCCGAGAGGGCCGCAGTCATCGCCTTCCAGCCGACCGCCTCGGGGGGCATCCAGGAGCGGCGGAAGTGCACGCCGTCGACCAGGGTGTCCACGGACAGGGCGAGCGGTTCGCCCGCCTGGATCCAGGCCACGTCCTCGCCGGCGCCGCGCAGCACGGCGTCACCCTCGGTGGGACTCTGCTTCAACCAGCGGGCGATGGCCGAGAATTCGGAGGCCCGCGTGCCTTCGGGGGGGTCGTCGTCCATCAGGGCTTCTTGATGGGCTCCTTCAGCTCGACGCCCTCCTCGGGCTGGGCCGGGGGAGGCCAGAGCTGGGTGAACTTGCCCTTCTGCACTTCGAGCACGCGCATCTCGTGGCGCATCTCGCCGGTGGAGGCGAAGCCGAGGGCGCCGGTGACGCTCTCCGCGGGCACCGCCATCGTCAGGCGCGGCAGCAGGTCCCGGCGCGAGGTGATGCCTTCGGCCAGCAGCTGCATGACGAAGCGGGTGGTGTCGTAGGCGTTGGCTTCGAGCAGGCTGGGGTCGCTGCCGTGGGCCGCGCGGTAGTCGGCGGCAAACTTCTGCACGACGGGGTCGGGGCTCTGCAGGAACAGGCCGTCCGAGAGGATGGCGCCGTTGGTGTACTTGCCGCCGCGGTCGATGAGGTCGGGGTGGTTCATCGCCGAGCCGCCCATGAGGACGACGGGGGGGAAGTCCTTCTCCGGCAGGTGCCCGCCGAGGTTGATCTCCTCGAAGAGCAGGCCGGGGGCCAGCATGCTGACGCGCTTGTAGTTGTCGGGCACGAAGACCACCTGGAAGTCGACACCGGGCGTCAGCTCGAGCTGCGGCTCCGTGATCTGCGGCTTCATGCGGTCCCCGAGGAAGGGCAGCTTCATGTCCGCTTCGCCCGGCGGCGACGCCTTGTAGTGCGTGCCCTTGAGGCGCCGGCCGATCTCGCGGAAGTCGGTGCTCGCCGGGTCGTAGCCCTCGACCGCGGACACGCGGCCTCCGGCGAGCTCGATGCCGGACCAGAAGCGCTCGGCCAGGCGGGCGCCGCTCTCCTTCGCGGGGTAGGCGATGGCGAAGTTCTGGTAGCCCAGGCGGGTGACGGCCTGCTCGACCAGGGCGTCGACCTGCTCTTCGGTGGTGACCCAGGTGTTGAAGGCGTGGTCGTGGCCTTCGGCGAGGCCGGGGGTCTGGACCATCA
>JAJDAI010000694.1 GCA_029261955.1 Deltaproteobacteria bacterium
TGTCCTGACCCCCCTGAATGTCCTGACCCCCCAAGCAGACCGGGCGGAGCCCCGAAGGACCCCGCCCGGTCAGCTGTTCAGCTTCTGTGGCTCAGGGGCCGCAGTTGAGGACGCCCACGCTGTTGCCGCAGCTGGACGCGACCCAGTTGTCCTCGATGTCGCCGTCCTCGAGGACGACGCGCTCGACGCTGGTGCCGTTCCCCGCGTTGAAGGGGAAGGTGTAGCTGTCGACGATCGAGTAGCCGTCGAACTCGTAGAGCGAGACGGGGTCGTTGGTGGCGAGGCCGGAGCCGATGGCGCCGTCGTCGACGGTGACCACGGTCACGCCGCTGATGGCGTACTGGCCGGCGTAGTGCAGGTCCACGATGACCGCGTACTCGCCGGGGTTGACCACCGTGCTGCCCGAGCCGAACTCACGGATGAAGTCCCAGGCGTCGCCGTCGTAGATGATCAGGCCCCACAGGTCGATGGGGGTGCTGCCGTAGTTGTAGACCTCGATGAACTCGCCGGTGCCCTCGTCCAGCGGGTTCGACATGACCTCGGAGATGTAGAGCTCGGTCGTGCCCGAGGGGATGGGCGAGTAGGACGAGCAGTTCTCCAGGCCCGGCGACGAGCCCGAGGCGCAGCCGGTCGCGGCTTCCCAGTTGGAGGAGTAGTCGCCGACCAGCGCGTTGACCTTCTCGACGCTCGTGCCGTTGCCCGGGTTGATCGGGTTGATCCACGTGTCGATGGGGTTGGTGCCGTCCCACTCGAGCAGCGTGATGGGGTCGCTGACGCTCAGGCCGTTGCCGAGGTGCGCATCGGCGGTGGTCATCACGACCATGTCCACGGGGATGTCGAAGTTGGCGTCGAAGCCCGAGTCCACGATGAGGGCGTAGCCGCCGGCGGGGACGAGCGAGGGGCTGCCGTCGAAGGGCACCAGCGCGTCGACCTGGTCGCCGTCGGTGATCCAGAGGGAGCCGATGTCGAGGTCGATGCTGCCGATGTTCTTCAGCTCGATGAACTCACCGCTCTGCTCGTTGAGGGGGTTGTTCATGACCTCGTTGATGACCAGGTCGGCGCCGATGCCGCCCGCGGCGCAGTTGAGGCGACCCGAGGAGTGACCGGCTTCGCAGCCGCTGGCGGACCAGTTGTTGGCCGCATCACCGGCGGCGTAGTCGATCTTCTCGATGGAGATGCCGTCGCCCTCGTCGCTGGGGAAGCTGAAGGAGTCGATGAGCACGCCGCCCGCGTCGGGGTCGCCGTCGTACAGCTCAACGCCGTCGTTGGCCGCGCTGAGCGCGTTGCCCAGGGTGGCGTCGCCGGTCGTCATGAGGATGCTGACGATGGGCTCGCGGTACTGGTTCTCGTTGCCGGGGTCGAGGATGAGCGCGATGCCGCCGGCCGGGAGGACCGTGTCGCTGCCCGCGAAGGGCTGCAGGGCGTCCGTGCTGTCGCTGCCGGTGTTCATGTTGACGTCGCGGATCCAGAGGGACGCGAGGTCGACCGGCAGGTCACCGGAGTTCCAGATCTCGATGTACTCGCCGCTCTGCTCGTCCAGCGGGTTGGCCATGATCTCGGTGATGACGAGGACCGAGGGGTCGTTGTCCGAGCTGTTGCCCGCGGCGCAGTTGGGCGCGCCGGCGCTGTTGCCGCTGGGGCAGGTGGAGTCGACCCAGTTGGACGCGACGTTGCCCAGGGTGGCGTCGATGCGCTCGACGCTGACGCTGTCGCCCGGGTTGTAGGGGATGGTCCAGGCGTCGATGCTCACGTAGCCGTTGGGCTCGAAGAGCGCGATGGGGTCCGTCGTGCTCAGGCCGTTGCCGATGGTCGCGTTGCCGACCTCGAGGAGCAGGGCCTCGGCGGGGATGGAGTACTGACCGGCGTAGCCCGGGTCGAGGATGATGGCGATGCCGCCGGGCGCGAGCTCGGTCGGGCCACCCTGGTAGCCGGACAGCACGTCCTGCGCGTCGCCGTCGCTGATGATGAGCCCATCGAGCTCCTGCGGCTCCTGGCCGACGTTGAGGATCTCGACGTACTCGCCGGTGCTCTCGACCGCGGGGTTGGCCATGACCTCGTTGATGACGAGGGTGTAGTCGCTCAGCGTCCACTCGTCCGCGCCGATGTCCACGCCGGCACCGGAGGGGCGGGCGAGGCCGTCCCAGTCGTGGGCCGGAGCGAAGGTCAGGTCACCCGCGTCGATGAGCGGGGAGACGTCCGCGAGGCGCAGGTTGTTGCCGTTGACGCTGACGAAGAGCGGGTCCACCGACAGGTCGCTGCCGGAGTTGCTGGCCTCACCTGCGTAGTTGGTGGTGTTGCCCCACACGTTGTTGTGGGACCAGTCGCCGGTGCAGCCGTCGCACTGAACGCCGTAGAAGTTCGAGACGACGTTGTTGTTGTGCACGACGTTGCCGCCGCTGACGCCCAGGGAGATGGCCGCGTCGCGGTCGGTGACGTTGCCGCCGAAGCTGTTGCCGAGGAACGTGTTGTTCACGACGCTCGCCGAGGCGCTGTCGAAGGCCCAGACACCCGAGCGGATCGAGTAGGCCACGTAGCTGTTCGTGACGTCCGCGTTGCCGCTCTGCACGAGCACGCCGTAGCCGTTGTTGCTCAGGCTGGCGCGGTCCACGAAGGGGTCGTTGAAGGGCAGTCCGAAGCCGGAGTCGATGCAGATGCCCGCGTACCAGTGGGACACGGAGACCGAGACGACCTCGAGGCCGTTGCCCGGGCCCACGCTGATGCCGCAGTCGTTGTTCGCCGAGGCGCCTTCGCCGATGACGCTCAGCGAGACGATGCCCGCCTCGCCGCCGGTGACCGTGACGGTGCCGCCGATCTGGGTCGAGTAGATGCCGGCACCCTGCAGGATGACGCCGCCGGGGATGACGAGATCCTCGATGTAGGTGCCGGGTCCGACCGAGACGATGTCGTCGGGGACCGCGTTCGCGAGCGCCTCAGCGATCGTTCCGTAGTCGCCAGGCACGGCGATGGTGATCTCGTACTGCTGGTAGTTGAAGTTGTCGAGCTCAGCCAGCTCGTCCGGCGCTTGCGGCGAGCAGGCGGCCAGGGACAGGGTTGCGAGCGCGGGAATCAGACGACGAATCATTGCTTTACTCCGAACCACTGAGACCAGACCAGACCATCGAGTTCTCGCCCCGTCCCTCTACAAATGGGGCGAAGAACCTTCTATCGACAGCATTGACCGGGTCAGCAGGGGCGTGGATAGTAAACGCCGCCTGGGGGGGGACAAGGCAGAACTCAGGCTTTGATTTCAGAAAAAAATCGCGGGGTTGCAACTCTGCGCGATCCAAAGGATTTGGCATGCGACTTCGCTGGATGTTCCTGTTGCTCATGAGTCTCTCCCTCGTTGTCGCTTGCCCCTCGGCAGACGACGACGACAGCGCGGGGGACGACGACGACGCCACGGCTGACGACGACGACGCCACGGCCGATGACGACGACGCGACGGCTGACGACGACGACGCCACGGCTGACGACGACGACGCGACGGCTGACGACGACGACGCCACGGCGGATGACGACGACGCGACGGCGGACGACGACGACGCCACGGCCGATGACGACGACGCCACGGCGGATGACGACGACGCCACGGCGGACGACGACGACGCGACGGCTGACGACGACGACTCCGCGGACGACGACGACGCCACGGCGGACGACGACGACTCCGCCGCCATCACGCTCGCCTCGGTCGTGCTGTCCGCCGACCCGACCACGCCGGACACCCGCGAGGCCTCGACCCTCGAGGTCGTCGCCAACTACAGCGACGGCAACGCGGTCTTCATCACCCTCGCCAGCGACCTGACCTTCGACGTGACCGGCTTCGGCGACGCGACCCCGCTGCGCACCGACTTCGAGCTGGAGTCGGTCACCGCCGGCTCGGTCGACGTCTTCGTGACCTTCGACGGCGTGGACAGCAACACGGTCAGCGTCAACTTCGTGCCCTCGCAGGTCCAGGCCGACGACTTCGTGGTCAACGAGCTGCTCGCGGACGGCACCGCAGGCGACGCCAACGGCGACGGCAGCACCAGCGCGGACGAGGACACCTTCGTGGAGTTCGTGAACGTCTCCGGCGTGGAGGTCGGCCTCGGCGGCGCCCAGGTCTTCGACAACGACCTCGACAACTCGCTGGCGCGGCACACCTTCGGCTCGCTGACCTCGGTCCTGCCGGGCCACGCGGTCGTCGTCTTCGGCGGTGGCTCCCCCGTCGCGGCGCCGGCCAACGCCGAGTTCTTCGCGGCCGACAACGCCAACGACCCGGGCAACCCCTTCTACCTGGCGCTGGATCCGGTTGGCGACGCCATCCGCCTGCGCGACGCGTCGGGCGGGCTCATCACCGAGCTGATCTACGGCAGCCTCGCGGGAGGCACCCCCGACGCGAACATCGACGAGTCGATCAACCTCGACCCCGACGTGTCCGGCACGGACTACGACGCCCACAGCACGGTGTCCGGCAGCCCCGCGAGCCTCTTCTCGCCCGGCGTGATGTCGGACGGCTCGAGCTTCTAGGGCGCTAGCCGCCCCAGAGCAGCCCGAGCGCCACGGCGATCAGCAGCAGGCCCAGGCCGCGGTCCATGCCTGTGGCGTGGGCGCGCAGTCGCTCGGCCGCCCCGGTCCCGGCGAGGACCGCGGCCGCGAAGCAGTACCAGCTCGCGTCGATGGCCGAGGCCATGGCGGCCACCCCGGCGCGCTCCCCGAGCGAGGCCTCCGCCGGCAGGAACGAGCGATAGCGTCGCGACTTCTCTGCACTTTCGTTTTTCAAGGGGGGATGGGCCCCCCAGGCATGGCATTTCTTCGATCACCACAAAAGAAGGAGTGCCAGATGCCCAGGAAGCCCAAGACGAAGATCCACGACCTGGTCCGCGA
>JAJDAI010000695.1 GCA_029261955.1 Deltaproteobacteria bacterium
CACGTCGGCGTCCACGAAGAGCAGCCACTCGCCGGTCGCTTCCTGCTGGGCTCGCCAGCAGGCGGCGGACTTGCCGATCCAGCCCGGGGGAGGCCCTTCGCCCTGCACGATCTGGAGGCGCTCGTCCCCGGCGGCGGCTTCACCGGCGAGCTCGGCGGTGCGGTCCTCGCTGCCGTCGTCCACGAGCACGAGCTGCGTGATCGCCGGGTAGTCCTGCGCGAGCAAGGTGCGCACGCAGTCGCCGATGACGGCCTCTTCGTTGCGGGCGGGCACGCAGAGGGACACCGAGGGCGTCTCGCTGAGGTCGGGGTAGGAGTCGGGGTGCGCGTGGTAGCGGTCGTCGCGGATGCGGCCGCGCAGCACGACGACGCGGATCGCCCAGTACAGCGCCAGCAGGCCCATGCCGATCGTCCATCCGCTCATGGCGCCGACGGTAGCACCGGGCGCGAACACGCCCGCTGTCCCGGGCCGGTTTGCGCACGTGCGGCGGGCGCTGCCGGAGGCTGATCCGCGGCGGCTGCTAGCATCCGATCGTTCGGAGGAGGACCCCGTGCATCGATTCCTGCTGACTCTGCTCCTGCTCGCGCTGCCGCTGACCGCCCAGGCCGACACCGCTCGCCTCCAGTCGCTCGGCGACATGGACCTCTTCACCGAGGACGACGCCAACGCCTTCACCAACCCCGCGCTCATGGCGCGGTACAGCAACCGCGCCTGGTTCTCGCTCGGCGTGAACGTGCCGTCCTTCACCGCCGAAGGCCTCGGCGGCACCACCGTCAGCCCGCTCGGCGGGGCCGCGGTGCGCATCAAGAAGGTCGTGACCCTGGGCGTGGTCCTGAACCGGA
The DNA here is from genome assembly GCA_029261955.1 of Deltaproteobacteria bacterium. Classification (GTDB taxonomy): domain Bacteria; phylum Myxococcota_A; class UBA796; order UBA9615; family UBA9615; genus CALCXL01. The sequence goes on from JAJDAI010000695.1 coordinate 843, forward strand.
GCCCCCAGCTCTACGGCTTCCAGAACGCCTTCTGGCCGGTGCTGACGCAGTACCTGCCGCAGGGGCCGGGCGGGAACATCGAAGGCCCCGACGGCCCGCTCGAGAGCTCCGCGCCCCTGCGCTTCCCGCTGGACCTGTTCATCGCCGCCGGGGACGCCTACGCGCCCCTGCGCATCGGCGTGAACCTGTACTACGCCGGCGGAAGCAGCCGCGACTGGGCCATCGACGACGGCGACCGCGACGACCTCGAGGACACCGTCGTCGTGCGCAAGGAGACCCACCTCTTCAACGGGACCTTCGGCATCTCGGGCGGCTCCATCGCTGACCGCGTGCGCCCCGAGGGCTGGGTCCGCGTGACCTGGGCCTCGGCCTGGCACGACGAGCAGTCGGACACCGAGCTGAGCGCCGGCCAGGTCGAGCCGACCGTCGACCGCATCCTGGCGATGGACCGCGACGTCCGCGTCGGCGGCGGCTTCCGCGTGCACGTGGGCGACGCCGAGAAGGGCCTCGTGGTCACCCCCGGCTTCCAGTACGACTTCGCGAACGGCGCCTTCCGCTTCGACGACAACCTGGTCGCGCCCGACAGCTCGGCCGAGCTCTCCGCCCGCGCCGCCAACGCTCACGACGCCCGGCTCGGTGTCGGCGTGGCCTGGCGCGGCGAGGACCTGCTGGTCACCGGCTCGGCCTCGCTGCGGGTCCGCTCCCTGGAGCGGGTCGACGACCTGGACGTGGGCGACGACGGCATCGAACGCCTCACGGACCAGCAGATCGACCTGACGATCCCCGAGGTCAGCATCGGCGCCGAGTACCGCATCGTGCCCGTGCTGCTCGTCCGCGCCGGCATCAAGGCGACCGTGGTCGGCGGGCGGGGCATCGGCACGCACCGCGGCGCGGTCGGCGATGCGGACAGCCCCTTCGAGTACGAAGTCATCCAGAACATCTCCACCGCGCCGGTCCAGGCGACGCTGCAGGCGAGCGGCGGCCTCGGCCTCCAGGTGAAGCGATTCCACGCGGATGCGATCGTGGGCAGCCTGCTGGTCGGGTCCACGACGGGCGCGCCGAGCTTCTTCTCGCGCATCGACCTGGGCTTCTCCTTCGACTGAGGGGTCCGCGCTGGGCTACGGTTCTTCGACCGGAGTTCCACGGAGGAAGAGTTGAAGCTGGTCCTGACCCTGCTGTCGGGGACACGCGCGGGCGAGAGCATCACGGTGGATCACGTCCCCTTTCGGGTGGGACGCAGCCCTGAGAACGACCTCGCGCTGACCGATTTCGATCACGTCTCATCGACGCACGGAGAGATCCGCACGGGGCCCGACGGGCGCCCGATGTACGTCGATCTGGGCTCCACGAACGGCTCCGCGCTGCGGCGCGCCGGCGGCGAGAGCTTCGTCGATCTGAGGGGCTACCGCCGCCGGGTGGAGAGCCTCTCCGAGGGCGATGAGCTGCACCTCGGGGATCCCGCCGCGCCCCTGCGCGTGGCCCTGACCTTCGAGACCGGCGTCGTCCAGCAGGAGGACCCCGCCGGGCAGACCATCTCCACCGCCTTCGACGCGGTCGATCCCATCAACGCGACGCTGCGGCAGGCTCCGCCCGAGGTGGATTCGCGCGGTCGGGTCCCCCCGCTGATCACCGGGGCTGGCGACCTCGTTCCGCTCGACGAGGCCCTCCAGGCCCTGGAGCGCGCGCAGGTCCGCGAGGCCCTGATCCGCGGTGAGGGCAGCCGCGCCGAGGCGGCCCAGATCCTCCAGATCGACGTCGACCGCATGCTCGACCTCCTGGAGCGTCTGGGGATCGCGTGAGCGCGCTCGCGTCGTCCGGGCCACGCCCCGGGCTCGTTCTCGGCCGACACCGGCTGATCGAACGCATCGCAGCGGGCGGCATGGCCGAGGTCTTCCTCGCCCGACAGGAAGGCCCCGAGGGCTTCGTTCGCTCCGTCGCGATCAAGTTCGTCCACCCCGATCAGGACGACCCCGAGGTCCTTCAGTCCCTCATCGACGAGGCCCGCCTCGCCGCCCAGCTCAGCCACCCCAACGTCGTCCAGGTCATCGAGCTGGGGGAGTTCGGCGAGAGCGTCTACCTGGTCATGGAGTTCCTCGACGGCTGGCCCGTGGACCGGCTGGTGCGGCTGGCCCGGGAGCGGTCCGCCTTGCCTTCGTTGGAGGCGCTGGTCGACCTCGGGCAGCAGCTGCTGGACGCGCTCGGCTACGCCCACGAGGCGCGGGACGAGGCGGGGCGCGAGCTGGTGGTCGTGCACCGCGACGTGAAGCCTTCGAACCTGATCGTGGACCGGCGGGGGCTGCTCAAGGTGGTGGACTTCGGCATCGCCCGGGCGGCGTCCATCGAGCGCCGCACCGCGACCGGGATCGGCAAGGGCACGCCCGGCTACATGGCGCCCGAGCAGCTGCACGGCGAGCCCATCGGGCCGGCGGCGGACCTGTTTGCGACGGGGGTGGTGCTCTTCGAGCTCGCGACGGGGAAGCGCCTCTTCGACGCCGATTCGCTCATGGCCCTGATCGGCCGGCGGCAGCAGGGCTTCCGGGACGAGGATCGCGCGGCCTTGGAGGCGGTGCAGCCGGCGCTCGTCGAGGTGGTCTCAAAGGCGCTGGCGCGCGAGCCGCTGGACCGCTTCGAGTCCGCGCACGCCATGGGGGACGCGCTCGGTGAGCTCGCGACCGTGCGCCCGCGCCGCGGCGTCACGAGCTGGCTGGACGAGCTGCTCGGCGCCGACGTGTCCGCGTTTCGACGCCCCGCGCCCACCGAGCAGGTGGCTGCCTCTCCCGGGACCGAGGCCGTCGCCTGGGAGCCCAGCCCCGAGGCCGTGGACGTCCCCCCAACCCGCCTCCAGAGCCCCCCGGACGAGACGGTGGACCAGTCCCAGGAGGCCCTGCCCGCCCCGCGGGGGTCCTTCTCCTGGCCACGCCTCCTCGGCGCGGTCCTGCTGTTCGCGCTCCTGGTGTGGGGGTCCTCGCAGTTTGGGATCCAGCGCCCGGCAGATGAGATCGAGGGGGGTCAGGACA
>JAJDAI010000696.1 GCA_029261955.1 Deltaproteobacteria bacterium
AGTCGAGGATCGCCGGGTTCAACGGGACGATCAGCAGCCCCAGCGTGCCGACCAGGGCCAAGGCGATCACCACCTCACGGTTGATGATCCTGCTGATTAGGTTCCCGTCCGTTGCCATCCTGACAGCCTCCCGTCAGCCCGCTGACGCGGGCGAGGGTGCTCCAGGGCGGCGGGACTCACGGAGGCGGTAGACGAAGGCTAGGACTTCGGCGACCGCTTCGTAGAGTTCCACCGGAATCGGCAGGCCCTCACGGCTGTCTGCATACAAGGCCCGTGCCAGAGGGCGGTTTTCGATCCGCGGGATCCCGTTTGTGCGGGCGATGTCCTTGATCCGGCGGGCCATTTCGTCGACCCCCCGCGCCACGACCATGGGCGGACCGCCGCCGTCGAGCTCGTACTTCAGCGCGACCGCGTAGTGGGTCGGGTTGACGACGATGACGGTGGCTTCGCTGACTTCGGCGACGAGGCGGTTGGACGACATCTTCGCCATCACCTGCTTCCGCTTCGCCTTCATGTGGGGGTCGCCGTCGCTCTCCTTGTGCTCCTGCTTCATCTCTTGCAGGGTCATGCGCATCTTCCGCATGAGCTGCCACTTGCTGAAGGCGAGGTCCCCGAGGGACAGCACCAGCATCGTCAGCAGCAGGCCGCCGAGCAGCAGCCCGATGGCGGCGCCCATGCGCTGGGTCGACTCCACCAGCCCCACCAGCGACAGCTCGCCCAGGTGGATGGTCGAGTGCATCACGACCTTGTATCCGACGGCCCCAACGAGGATGACCTTCGCCATGGACTTGGCCCACTCGGCGATGGCCTGGGCTGAGAAGAGCTTGTTCTGCAGGCCCTTGATGGGGTTGAGGCGGTTGAGGTCCGGCGCGAGGGGCTTCCAGGACCAACTGATCCCCACCTGAGCCACCGCGATGAGGGAGCCCGAGACCATGCCCGCGAGCAGGATCGGCCCGCACATCACCGCCATCACCCAGATCCCCTGGAGGAGGAGCGCGCGCGGCTCGGCCAGCAGCCGCTCCGGCGCGCCGACCCCGTGGGCGAAGAGATCCACCGTCATCTGGCCGGCTGCGTCCACCGCCGAAGGCCACCAGGCCACGACCGTGAGCCCCACCGCCGCCAGCACGCCCACCGAGGCGAGGTCCCGGCTCTGGGCGACCTGGCCCTTCTCGCGGAAGTCCTTGCGCCGCTTGTCGGTCGGTTCCTCTGTGCGGTCCTGGCCGCTGTCCTGCTCGTCGCTCATGGCTCAGCCGAGCCCGACGACGGACGCGATGAGGTCCCGCATGCCACCGCCGGCGGCGACGACCGCGGCCGCGATGGCGGGCACGCACAGGGCCGCGGCGAAGAGCCCGGCCATGGCGTTCGCGGGCAGGCCCACGGAGAAGTAGATGTTCATCTGCTGCGCGAAGCGGGTGACCAGCGCGCTGACGAGGTTCAAGAAGAGCACCGCGGCGACGACGGGCATCGAGATGCGCATCGCATCCGCCAGCAGCCCGCCCATGACCGCCGACATCGTGCCGCCCGCCGTCAGGGCGAGCACGCCGGAGCCGGCCGGCGCGATCAGGAAGGAGTCGGCGAGGCCGAGGAGGATCTGGTGGTGCAGATCGAGGGCGAGGAAGACCAGCATCCCGCCGGTCTGGATGAGCTTCGTGACCACCAGCGCCTGCCCCTGCGTGAGCGGGTCGAACTGCATGGCGATGCCCAGGCCGGAGTTCATGCCGATGAAGTGCCCGGCCACGTCCAGCACCGTGAGCAGCAGGGTGGCGCAGAAGCCCATCGCGGCACCCAGCAGCAGCTCGGAGGCGGCCATCAGCCCCATGGGGATGGGGTCCCAGACCGTCTCCACCGGGGGCGCCAGCGGCGCGATGACCACGGCGAGCACGAGCCCGAGGCCCACGCGGATCGGGACGGGCACGGCCTTCGCCGAGACGATCGGCATCGTGTGCAGGAGCCCCGTGATGCGGGCGAAGGCGAGCAGGACTGCGAACAGCCCGGCGCCCTCCCCCAGCGAGACCCCGAAGTCCATGGGGTCCTAGAGCCCCGAGCCGCGGGACACGAGGTCGAAGATCATCGTGGTGAAGCGCGCCATCGTGTCGAGCATGAAGGCGGAGAAGAGCACCATGCCGCCGAAGACGATGAGCATCTTCGGCACGAAGACGAGGGTCATCTCCTGGACCTGGGTGGCGGCCTGGATGATCGCGACCACCAGGCCCACGAGCATCGACAGGATGACCAGGGGCGCGGCCACCTGCAGGGTGGTCGTGACGCTCTGCTGGACGAGCGCGACGACGAAGTCAGCGTTCATGGGACCTCCGGGGCGGTGTGGGCTCTGCGTGCAGCGATCACGGCGAACTCACGCGAACGAGGTGACCAGGGACCCGACGAGCAGGTTCCAGCCGTCCACGAACACGAAGAGCAGGAGCTTGAAGGGGAGCGAGATCACCACCGGGGGCAGGACCATCATGCCCATGGCCAACAGCACGGTGGAGACGACGATGTCGATGATCAGGAAGGGCAGGTAGATGAGGAAGCCGATCTGGAAGGCGGTCTTCAGCTCGGAGATGAGGAAGGCCGGAACCAGCGCCCGCGTGGGCACGTCGGCGCGGGTCTGGGGCCGGTCCGAGGCCGAGAGCCGCAGGAAGAGCGCCAGATCGTTCTCGCGGGTGTTGGCCATCATGAAGTCGCGCATGGGGCCCATGGCGGCGCTGACCGCCTCACCTTCGGTGACCTCGCCCGCGGCGTAGGGCTGCACGGCGAGGTCGTTGACCCGCTCGAAGGTCGGGCCCATGACGAACCAGGTCAGGAAGAGGGCCAGTCCGATGAGGACCTGGTTGGGTGGCGCCTGCTGCACGCCGACCGCCTGACGGAGCAGCGAGAAGACGACGATCATCCGCGTGAAGCTGGTCATGCTCAGCACGATGGCGGGGGCCACCGAGAGCAGCGTGAGTGTGACGAGGAGCTTCACCGCGGTGCTCGCGCCGGCCGCCTCGCCGCCCAGGTGCACGCTGAGCGAGGGCGCGTCCCCGGCCAGCTCCTGGGCCATCGCGACATCCAGGCCGAGCAGCGCGGGCAGGGCCGCGGCGCCGGCGGCGATCAGCATCCCGAAGACCGCGCGGGGCAGGCGGCGGGCGGCGGGCGCCACCTGCTCCTCGGGCTCCTCGCGCACGGCGCGGAGGCGGGCCAGCACGGACTCGGCGGCGGAGCCGACAGGCGCGGGCTCGCTGGACTCGACCGCGGACTCCAGCCGGTCCTTCTCGTCGGCGGTGGCGCCCTCCATCCACCAGGGCTGGCCAGCCTCCTCCTCATCGAGCAGCGCCTCCGCGGGGGACCTGGTCGGCGCCTTCGACCAGGCCTGGAGCAGCGCGTCGGCGCTGGGTAGGGGGGGCGGCGGCTCCTCGCGCAGGGCGGGCACCGGGGCGCGGCGCGGCGGCTCGGGTTGGGGCGCCTCGGCGCCCGCGAGCGAGGTGAGGGTCGGCGCGGGGGCGTCGGGCTCGATGGTCGCGAGCACGTCCATGCGGCCGGCGCTCAGGCCCACCAGCAGGCGGCGGCCCTCGAACTCCAGGGCCACGACGCGCTGGCCAGCGCCCAGGTTCTTGCTGCCCGCTAGCGAGATGGCCTCGGACTGGAGGCTCGCGGGCAGGCCGCCCTTGATTCGGTCGAGGACCAGTCGCCGCGTGCGGGGGTGCAGCAGCAGCGCGATGCCGAGGGCGAGGGCCAGCAGGAAGATGACGCCCGCCCGCGCCAGCGGATTGACGGCGGGCTGGACCGTCGGTGTCGGAGTTTCGACAGCCGGACGCCCGTCGAGGCTGGCCAGCACGGCGGCCAGCTTGGCGTCGGCGGCCGGCGCACCGGGGGCGGATTCGACGGACTGCGTGGCCAGGGGCAGCGCATCGCGGGCCGCCAGGGCCTCGGCCACAGCAGGGGGCGGGA
>JAJDAI010000697.1 GCA_029261955.1 Deltaproteobacteria bacterium
GCCAGGCCGAACAGGTCGCTCAGGTTGCGGGACGGCTGCTTCATCACGTGCGGCACGTCCCAGGACTCCCAGGGCCAGTACCAGCCCCAGCCCGGGCCGCGGCAGAAGACCCCGATCAGAATCGGCACGATCCACAGGCCGATGAAGCCGAACAGGAAGATCGTGAGCGCGAGGGGGCGCTCCTTCAGCGTGTAGTAGCCGTTGCCCCGTGGGTTCGGATCGATGTAGGGGATGGCGATCAGCCCCCCGATGATCAGCAGCGGCAGCATCACGCCGGCGATCCAGGGATCGAAGTAGACGAGCAGCTCCTGCAGGCCGACGAAGTACCAGGGCGCCTTGCTGGGGTCGGGCGTGCGGTTGGCGTCCGCGGGGCCCTCCAGCGGGGCGTCGATGGTGATCGACCAGACGATCAGCACGATGATCGTGACCAGCGTCGCGAGCAGCTCGATCCGCACAAGGTAGGGCCAGGTGTCGGTCCGGTCGGTCAGCGGGGCCTCGGGCTTCTGGGAGCTCACCGCCGCATCCTCCGGATGATGTCTTCCTCGCGGTCCTCGTCGATGAGCCGGTCGTGCGCGATGGCCTGCTTGAGCCACACCACCAGCAGGAAGACCAGCGCGACCGCCATCGCCGCCACGGGCAGGTTGTCGGGCCGCGTGAGGATGTGCAGGAAGTTGCTCACGGGGTGGCCTCCGGCGGCGGCTCTGCGGGCAGCGGGGGCTCGTCCTCGCCGTTCCCCGGTCCCGAGATGCCGCCGTCCTTGCGCACCCGCCAGAAGTGCACGGCCAGCAGGGCCGTCAGCGCGATGGGCAGGAAGACGCAGTGCAGCACGTAGAAGCGCAGGATCGCGGGGTCGCCCACGTCGCGCCCGCCCAGCAGCAGCGCGCGCATGTCGTTCTCGTCCGTGACCCCGGTCAGGCCCGCGCCGGGGCCCTCGTTGCCGATGAAGGGCGCGGCGGCGGCCATGTTCGTGCCGACCGTGACGGCCCACATCGCCAGCTGGTCCCAGGGCAGCAGGTAGCCGGTGAAGGACAGGAACATCGTGAGCGTGAGCAGCAGCACGCCGATGCCCCAGTTGAACTCACGCGGCTTCTTGTAGGAGCCCGTGAGGAAGACCCGGAGCATGTGGAACCAGACGATGATCACCATCGCGTGAGCGGCCCAGCGGTGCATGTTTCGCTGGAACATGCCGAAGGGGATCTCGTGCTGCAGGGCGAGCATGTCGAAGTAGGCGTGAGCCGCGGTCGGGCGGTAGTAGAACATCAGCACGACGCCGGTCACGACCGTCACCAGGAACAGCAGGAACGAGATCCCGCCCATGCCCCAGGTGAAGCGCAGGCGCAGCGCGTGGCGGCGCACCTTCGGCGCGTGCAGGTGCAGGAAGACGTTGGACGTGATGGCCAGCAGCCGGTTGCGCGGCGTGTCCTCGTAGCGGTGCCGGAAGATGGACTGCTTGAGCTGAGCCCAGAGGCCCGGCTTCTTCGGGTCCTGGCTGCTCATGTGGTGGCCTCGTCCACGGTGACCGACGCGCCGTCCTCGTCCCAGCGCTCCTGGGGGTAGCGGGTGCCGACGTCGACACGCAGCTGGCCTTCGCGGTCGAGCCAGACCCGGGCGCGGTCCAGCGGTCGCGGTGCGGGGCCCTCGAAGTTCACGCCTTCGGCCGTGAAGCCCGAGCCGTGGCAGGGGCACTTGAAGCGGTCGGCGCGGCGGTCCCAGCGCGGGGTGCAGCCCAGGTGCGAGCACTTGCCGTAGACGGCGAAGACGCTGCGCTCGTTGCGCACGACGAAGACGCGCCACTCGCGCAGGAAGCGGTCGCTCACGGTCCCGGGGCGGTAGTCGCCGGGGCGGCCGGCCACGAAGACGGTGGGCGGCTCGATGGGAGCGCGGCGGAAGAGCAGGCGCGCAAAGCCGCCGAAGGAGACGGCGAGGGTGGTCGCGATGCCACCCCAGCCCAGCTTCGTGAGCAGATCGCGGCGGCCCCAGAGGTCGCCTCGCTCCGGCTGGGGATCGCGGTCGCGCGGGCTCGAGGGGCGGTCAGCGGGCATCGGGGGCTCCGGCGGCTTGGGGCGCTTCGATCTGCGCGAGGGGCGGCCCCGAGGGCTGCAGGCCGAGGTTCATCAGGTGGTCGACCAGCAGCTCCATCTGGGCGTCTGCGTCCCCGCTCAGCAGGTCGGGGAAGGGGCTCTGCCCGTCGGGGAAGAACTGCGGCATGCGGGTGCCGGGCAGGACCGCGCCGGGGTCTTGCAGGAAGCGGTGCACCCAACGGCGATCGAGGCGCTGTCGGGCGAGCCCGAGGTCCGGCGCGAGGTCCGCCGAGTCGAGGGTCTGGACCTGCGCCAGCTGGTGGCAGCTGTGGCACTTCAGATCGGTGAACATCGAGTCGGCGAGTGCGGCGCGCTCGTAGGAGAGGGGGCGCGACGGGGTGGGCCTCCACGCGGCGGGCTGGCCGTCGCGGTGCCCGATCCATGCGACCAGGCTCTCGGCCTCCTCGGGGCTGAAGCCGAAGCTCGGCATGCGCACGTCCAGCCAGGGGCGGAGCGGCGCCGGCTCCAGCAGGAAGCCGTAGAGCCAGTCGGGGCGGACGCGCGCGCCTTCGCCGTCCAGCGGTGGTGGGGTCAGGTGCTCGCGGGCGTAGTGGCGGCGGATGTCGCCGTCGACCCCGTCCAGCGTGTGGCAGCCGCGGCAGTTGAGCTGGGCGGCGAGCATCCGGCCGGCGCGCACCTCGGCCGGCTCGGCCGGGGTGTGGATGTAGTCGGGCGGCGGGCGGTCGCCGCGCAGGCCACGCAGGAAGACGGCCAGCGCCTTCACGTCCTCGTCCTCGAACTCGTAGGCCGGCATGAACTGGGGGATGCCGGGGCTCTCGAAGGCGCGGGGGTCCTGGAGCTTCGCGTGTGTGTAGGCCTGCCAGGCGCCGGTCTTCGGCTTCGTCTGCTGGGCGCCGAAGTGCATCTGCTGGCGGGTCTTGCGGCCGTATTCCGCCAGGTCGGGGCCGGAGCGCCCTTCCTCTTCGAAGCCGGGGATGTCGTGGCAGCCGAAGCAGCCGCAGTCGGCGACCAGGGCCTGGCCGCGCTCGACCAGGGCCGGCGTCGAGGGGAGGGGGGCCTCGGCTGGGGGCGAGCCCAGGGTGGCGAGCCAGGCGCCCAGGTCGGCGGCTTCGTCCCTCGAGAGCCGCAGCGAGGGCATCGTCGCGTTGGGCGAGTAGGAAGTGGGGTCCAGCAGCCACGGCGCGAAGAAGCCCGGCTTCACCCGCTCGGCGATGGTGCCGAGCGCGGGGCCGTGACCGAGGCTCGGGGCTGCGGCCACCGGCGTGGGCGTGGGCTCCTCGCCCCCGAAGTCCCCCCAGGCGTCCCCCCCGCCGAAGTCCCCCCAGGCGTCGCCAGCGGCTGGCTCCTGGCCCAGCACCACGTCGTCCCCGCCGTCCGTGCCCAGCACGTGGCAACCGCGGCACCCGATCTCGTCGAACAACCGCTGGCCCCGGCCAGAATCGGGGGTCAGGACATTGGGTGGGGTCAGGACA
>JAJDAI010000698.1 GCA_029261955.1 Deltaproteobacteria bacterium
CGTGCAGGAGGAGCTGGCCGCGACGGTCACGGACGTGCTCAAGAACCGCACGCAGATCTTCTACCGCGCCCCCGATCAGGGCCTGGAGTGCGCCGAGCGCGTGGCCGCCCGCATGGCGGTGCTTCTGGGCTGGACGGACGCCGAGCGCGCCGCATCCGAGCAGGCCTACCGCGACGAAGTGGCGCTCAGCCGCGCCTGGCAGAACGACCCGGAGCCGCCGAAGGAAGAGCCGGCCGAAGAGGCGTAGTCAAGCGAAGCAAAACGGAGAGAGGCCCTCTGCGCCCTTGGCCCCTCTGCGCCCTCAGCGTGAGAACCCGCCTGCCCCGCTACTGCGGGTAGGGCAGCGCAGCCACCCAAACAGACGCCCGCTTGTCGAGCTCCCGCGAGCCCTGCACGTTCGCGCCGTTGGCGTTCCAGTGGGCCAGGGTCAGCGTGCCGTCGTGGCGCAGGACCTCCTGGTAGCGGCGCCCGTCGGGCAGCTCGCTGTTGGAGGGCAGCACCGGCCCCATGCAGAGCACGTTGTCGTTGGTGTCCACCGCCGTCGTCGCGCACTGCAGCGTCATGATCCGCCCGGCGCCCTCGGCCGGCCGGTGCACCACGCTGATGTCCGCGCCCGCGTGCACGGCGGCCTGGAGCTTGCCGAGCTCCTCGGCCAGGACCTCTTCCTGCTTCTTGGGATCGAAGCGGTAGATGGCGTGCGGCGCGTGGTCGATGAGCCCCTTGATGAGGGTCGTGTCCGCCTGCACCCGCGCGATGGCGGCCTTGTTCGCCTTCACGGTCGACTCGATGGCCTCGAGCTTCGTCAGCGCGTCCAGGTTCTGCCCCGAGAGGTTCGCGACCGACGGGTCGTTCAGGATGTCCTGGACCACGTGTCCCTTGTCGCAGCCGTTGAAGCGCGTCAGCAGGGACATGAAGATGATGGTCAGCAGCAACGTCCCGAAACGGAAGTTCTGCTCGTTGTACCAGGGGCGCTTTTCGGGGGTCTGCTCGGTCATCGGCGGCTCCGGAGGGGCGCAACGATAGCGGACGGGAATCGCGCTGGAGCGCATTCGCGCCGGAACAGGACGTTCCGCTTGCAGAGCCCCCCCGGGATCGCTACGTTACTGACCAGTCAGTAACTTAACGACTCAGATCGGCAGTACATGACCTTCAACAAGGACCCCTGGAGCGCCGCCACCCACTTCGTGGGCTTCCTCGCGGCGATCGGCGGGCTGGTCTTCCTGGTGATCCCCTCGATGCACAGCGTGCCGAAGGTGACCGCCATGGCCATCTACGGCGGCACGCTCGTCGGCCTCTTCCTGGCCTCGACGCTCTACCACTTCCTCGATCTGGGCCACAGCGGCAACCGCTGGCTCAAGCGGCTCGACCACAGCGCCATCTTCCTGCTCATCGCGGGCAGCTACATGCCGCCCATCGTGCACCTGCTGGATGGCTGGTTGCGCATCACGATGCTGTCGGTCATCGGCGGCATCGCGCTGATCGGGGTGGCCATCAAGCTCCTCTGGATCGACAGCCCCACCTGGCTGAGCCTCTCGCTCTACCTCGCGCTGGGCTGGATCGTGCTCGTGCCGTCCTGGTGGATGCTGCCCCAGCTCTCCGCGGGGCCCCTGGCCCTGCTCACGGCCGGCGGCCTGACCTACACCGCCGGCGCGGTCGTCTACGCGAAGCGCTGGCCCGATCCCTGGCCGACCGTCTTCGGGCACCACGAGGTCTGGCACCTCTTCGTGCTCGGCGGTGCGTTGCTCCACTTCTTCTTCATGGTCACCTTGCTGGACGCGCCGGTCCCCGCCTTCTGAGCCCCGGCATTGCGCTGGAGGTGGACCGCGAGCCCGGTACAGTGCGGCATGCTCCGCCCCCTCCTCGCCTCGATCGGCCTCCTGCTGGCTCTGCTCCCCGCCTGCGACCAGCCGGTGGAGGTGCCCCCCGCGCCCGATCCCTGGCCGGTGGATGACGTCCGCCCCGCGCTGGACCACCCCTTCTTCGAGCAGCACGACGCCCTGCGCGAGCTGTCGCTCTACTCGACCCGCGTGACGGGCCCGGTCGAGGGGCGCCCCGAGCCCCAGCACCGGGGCAGCTTCGGCATCGGCAACGGCCGCGCCTTCACGCTCGCGGGCATGACGGATCCGGCGAACACGCTGCACTCGCTCATCGGCCCGGTCTACGAGCGCGACGAGCACTTCTTCGGGGACAGCGCGCTGCGGCTGGAGGTCGGCGGCGCCGAGCAGCCCTTCGAGACCGAGTGGATCGCGCGGATCCGCGGCGCGGGGGTGCTGGTCACCCGCGCGGACACCGCCTCGCACACGCTCTACACGGTGGACTTCGCCCCGCAGCCCGCGGGCGTGGACCCGCTGGAGGTGCCGCCCGGCATCGTGAGGATCCTGCTCGTCAGCGCGCGTGAGGCCGGTGAGGTCTCGGTGAGGCTCGACCCCCGGCGGCCCCCGGCGATCGTGGACGGGCTGCTGGTGGAGACGGTGGACGAGGCCACGCGCGTGCTCGGCTACCTGCCCTGGCAGGGTGAGCTGGTCCAGGACGAGGCCGGCTGGCGGATCCCGCTCGGGACGCTGGCGGCGGGGGAGCACACGAGCGCGGCCTTCGTCCTGGGGACCGGCATGAGCACGCAGGAGGTCGCGGACATCGCCGAGCAGATGGAGGCCACCGACGCGGAGACCTGGCTGGGCGACACCCTCGGCTGGTGGCGGGCCTTCAGCGAGCGCGGCCTGCAGCTGGAGCTGGCCGACGCCCGCGTGGTCGACCTGTACGACGGCATGCGCGTGGGCATCAAGGTCCAGCAGAGCGCGGCGGGCGCCATCTGCCCGATGTCGCAGTACACGCTCGTCTGGCTGCGGGACAACATCGGCCCCATGCGCTTCCTGCTGCGGGCTGGCCTGCACGAGGAGGCGACGGCGGCCCTGGACTACACCTTCCTCTGCGCGACGGTGCGCGGGGACTACGGCAACGCCTGCACCAGCGCCCTCGGTCCGGACGACGCCGTGGACGAGCCCGACTGGGACTCCCTGGGCGAGTTCTCGGGGCGGCAGGCGGCCGAGAGCCCCTCCTACGTGCCGCTCATGTACCGCGAGCACAGCCGCTGGACGGGCTCCCTGGACCGCGTGGAGCAGCGCTGGTCCTACCTGCGCCGCGGCCTGGTGGCGCAGCAGATGACCGAGGAGGGGCTCCAGCCCTTCTCGGGCGACGAGACCTTCCGGATCATGATGGGCGCCGCGCTCGGCTACGACATCGACACCGTGTGGGAAGAGGAGGCCTGGTCCGCCAACTCCTCCTTCCTCATGGCGGCAGCGGCGGACTGGATGAGCTCGGTGGCGGCGCCGGCGGGCCAGGCGCAGGACGAGGCCCTCTTCGGCGAGCTGGAGACGCGCGCGCGCTCCGCGCTGTCCGAACGCTTCCTGCTCTGGGACGGCCACCACTCGCCCTTCATCTTGCAGGGCTTGTCGGTCGGCGAGTCGCGCCCCTTCGAGGACGTGAACCTCAAGGGGCTCTGGACCGGGGCCCTGGAGGTCGATGACCCGGCCTCGCTGGCGAACCTGGAGGCGCTGCGCAGCTCGGCCGGGCGGGGCAACGGCGCCTTCCAGAGCCCGCTCGATCCCAGCTACCGGGACCTGCTCGGCTTGCCGATCGTCGAGGGGGTCTCCACCGGCATGGTCCCCGGCTTCGTGCTGTGGAACCTGACGGCGCTGGGGGACGCGGAGCTCGAAGGCGGCTTCGACCAGCTGCACACCTACGCGGACAGCGCGGGCCAGTACGCCGAGGCGATGGTCTTCGACGACCACTCGGCCCTGTCCCTCATCTACGACGCCGTGGGCTTCATCGGCGACTACACCGCGCGGCACCGCCCCTGGGAGGGCGGGATCAACCTCGACGCCTTCCTCTACTACCTCGCCGGCCCGCAGTGGCGCCCCGAGGGAGGCCTGCACCTGCGGCCGCACCTGCCCAACCAGCTGCCGGAGATGCGCCTGGGGCCGCTGACGGTGGGGGAGGTCGAGGCCAGCCTCTTCGTGCAGCGGCTGCCGGGCGAGCTGCGCGCCGAGGTGCTGTCCGCGAGCGACGAGCCCTTCGAGCTGCTGCTGGAGCTGCCGCTGCCGCGCGACCGCGAGGCGAGCGGGGACTTCGAGCGGGTGGTGCTGCCAGGCGGCGAGCCCATCGCGCGCTTCGCTTTGATGACCGTGGCGCCCGGGCAGCGGGTGGAGGTCGTCGTCGGGCTCGAGTGACTCGGGTCAGCGTCCCCGCATCAGGCGGGCGCGGACCTGCTCGTAGAGCGCGCGCTGCTCGGCTTCGCGGTCGGTCGGCTTCGGG
>JAJDAI010000699.1 GCA_029261955.1 Deltaproteobacteria bacterium
GGGTCCGCCCGCCCGAAGCGCCCATGATCACCTCCCTCGCGGCCCTGCTCCTCGCGCTCCTGCTCGCCGCCGGCCTGACGCCCCTCGTGAGGCGCTTGGGACACCGCCTCGACCTGGCTCACGACCCCCGCGAGGGGCGGAGCGTGCACGCCGTGCCGACCCCCGGTCTGGGTGGGGTGGCGATGGCGCTCGCCTTCTTCGCCTCCCTGCTGGTGGCGGCGGCCTGGGACGACGAGCTGGGCGCCCTCCTCTACAGCGCCGAGGGCGCAACCCTGCTGATCGGTGCGCTGGCTGCCCTGCTGGTGGGGCTCGTGGACGAGCTCCGGGCGACCTCGCCCCGGCTCCGGCTCCTCCTGATCGCCGGGTTGGCCGCCTTCGCCTGGGCCGGCGGGCACCAGCTGGACTCGGTGCTGCTGCCCGGCGTCGGCACGCTGGAACTCGGTGTGCTGAGCGCGCCGGCCACGATCCTCTGGATCACCGGGGTGGTGGTCGCCTTCGACTTCATCGACGGCCTGGACGGCCTCGCCGCAGGCATCGCGCTCATCGCGGCCGGCGCGCTGGCGCTCTTCGCCGGGCTCAACGGGGAGCTGTTCTGGATGACCGGGGCGGCGGCCCTAGCCGGCGCGCTCGTGGGCTTCGGGCTGTTCAACCTGCACCCGGCCTCGGTCTTCATGGGTGACTCGGGCTCGAACTTCCTGGGCTACGTGGTCGCCGTGCTCGGCCTCGGGGCCAGTCGGGACGGCGAGGGCCGGGTCGCGCTCCTGCTGGCGGTCTTCGCCCTGGGCCTGCCCCTGTTGGACGCGGCGCTGACGATGCTGCGACGTGCCTTGCTCCGGGAAGGGCTCTTCATGAGCGAGCGGGGCCACCTGCACCACCGCCTGCTCGACCGGGGGCTGGGTCCGCGCCGCGTCGCCGCCCTCTGCTGGGCCTGCAGCGCGGCGCTGGGCCTCGCCGGGTTGATGGCGGTGAGCGGCCACCGCGGCTTCCCGGTCCTGGGCGGGCTCCTGGCGGGCGCGGTCGTCCTCGGGCTGATGTTCTCGACCGGCTACCTGCGGCCGGCGGACCTGGCGGCGATGTGGCGGCGCGGCCTCGAGAACCAGGCCCGCGTCGACTCGCTGGAGGCCCTCTGCGCCGCCCTCGCGCTCGAGGCCGAGGGAAAGCCGGCAGGCGAGGAGCGCGTGCACCACGTGCTGCGGCGGCTCTGCGAGGAGGGCGGGATCAGCGGGGTCAGCTACCGCCACGCCGGCGGCAGCGTGGCCTTCGGCGGCTGGGATCCGGAGGCCAAGGGGGTCCGCGCCAGCTTCCCCGCGTCCGGCGGCGTGACCCTCCAGTGGGCGGGCCGACGCTCGGGCCCGACCAAGCGCGAGGTCCGCATCCTCCGCACCCTGCTCGACGCGCTCGTCAGCCCTGCTTGAGGTGTTGGCGGGGGCGGCCACCGCCCGGGGGCGCCGCTGGGCTCGTGGGCGCCCCATGCCGGAGCAGCTCGGGCTGCTCCGTGGTCCGCAGGATGAGTTGGTCGCCGCTGCACGCGGGGCGCAGTCTGGCCACACCGCCGGGTCGCAATGGTGCGACCCTTGGGGGAGTTGGTGATGTCCGACTCAGGCAAGAGCACCGACGGCGGATCCCCCTCGAGGTGGGCGCGCTGTTCGGCGGTGCGGACGGGGAGCGCTTCGGCGTCGAGGGCTTCGTGGGCGGCGGGGGCCAGGCCCTCGTCGTCCTCGCGCAGGACACGAGGCTCGAACGCCTGGTCGCCGTCAAGGTCTCCACCGCCCACAGCGCCGTCGACCGGAAGCTCAGCACGGATCGCTTCGAGCGCGAGCTGAAGCTGTCCCCGCGCGCCGCCCACCCGCATGTGCTTCAGATCTACGACAGCGGCGAGCTGCCGTCGGGCGAGCCGTACATGCTCCTGGAGTGGATGGAGGTCGGCTCCCTCGCCGCGCACCTCCAGGCAGCGCTCGCCGGGGGCGCCGCCCTGCCCATGAAGCACGTCGAGTTCTACGGCGAAGGCCGTCGCCGTCGCGCTTCGCGCCGTACACAGCGGCGAGATGATCCACCGCGACATCAAGCCAGACAACGTCCTCATCAACGCGCGGGGCATCGCCAGGCTGGCTGACTTCGGGATCGCGCAGGATCTGCGCCCCTCCGCGAATCCCCTGACGGAGGTCGGGACCACGGTCGGCACCCTCGGCTTCATGGCGCCGGAGCAGCTCGAGGGGCTCGCGCGATTCCAATCCGGCATCTTCTCGTTCGGGGTGTACGTCTACGTCCTGCTGACCGGCCGGCTGCCCGAGCAGTTCTCGATCGGGGGCATCCCGATGGGCACCATCGAGCCCGAAGCCTGGCCCCGGGTCCCCGAAACCGTCAGGCCGCTCCTGCAGCGCCTGACGGACGAGGACTTCCTGGCTCGACCTGCGAGCTTCGTCGAAGTCCTGTCCCTGTTGGACGAGGTGGACTGGAGCGAGCAGAGGAGCGAGATCTGGACCTTCGGGCTACCTCCCGTTCCCTCGGGGCTGTTCCAGACGGGGGAGACGCAGGCCTTTGCGGGTGTGTCGCCGGCATCGGGGTCGGCTGACCCGACCCGCGACCCCACCCTCGACCTGCCTTCGGCCGTCATCCAGCCGCTCACGCTGGACGCCGCCGCCCCACCCGCCCCCGCCGCTCCCGCCGCCCCCGCGGATCCCGATCCCTCGCCGGCAGAGGTCGCGGGTGCCACCCGGACGATGAGCCCGGCCTCGCGCAGGCCTCCGACGCTCTGGCTTGCCGGCGCGGGCGTGTTCGCGTTGCTGCTCCTGGTGGCCGGGACCGTGCTCGTCGGCGGCGAGGGCGATTCGGGCGTCGAGCTCGCGGAGCCGGCATCGGTCCGGACCGGGATCGACGCCGCGCCCCCGCCCGAGCCCGAAGAGCAGCTGGTCGCGCTCGCCCCCGACGCAGACCCGGAGGCCGCCACCCCAGCCCCGCCCCCCGCTCGGAAGGCCCCAGCCGCCGCAACCCGGAGCGAGCCGGGCGAGGTGACCCCCCGATCCAAGGCAGCACCCGCCGAGCCCACGCCCGAGGCGGTCGCCTCCGCCCCGACGACCTCGGCCCCGGTCTGCGGCGACATCGGCGCGATCTCGGCGCTGGCCCGTCCCGGCAAGGCCGAGATCGACTGCCTGCGCGCGGCCGCGATGGGGCAGCTGGTGGCCTCCGCGGCGGACCAGCAGCGCGCCGCCAT
>JAJDAI010000700.1 GCA_029261955.1 Deltaproteobacteria bacterium
CTCGCCGGTCGAGCAGCCCGGCACCCAGACGCGCAGCACGTGCTCGTCGGGGCGGCTCGTGATGAGCTCTTCCAGCGGCTTCGTCAGGGCCTCGTAGGCCTCGGGGTCCCGGAAGAAGGAGGTGACGCCGATCAGCATCTCCGCAAAGAGGGCCTCGACCTCGACCGGGTGCTCCTCGAGAAAGGTCACGTAGGCGCTGGCCGAGGGCAGGTGGTGCAGGCCGATCCGGCGCTCGATCCGGCGGCCCACGGTGCTGGCCTTGTAGGCCGAGAAGTCCTGGCCGGTCCGCGCGCGCAGCTGGGCCAGGATGGCGCGGAAGGCCTCGGCCTCACGGTCCTCCAGCGAGGGGGTGTCCGTCGGGCGTGGCTGCCCCGCGTAGTCGATGAGGCGCGCGGGCAGCTCCTCCACCGGCAGCACGAAGTCCACGAGCCGCGCCGCGATCGCGCTGTGCGGCATGCCGGGGTACAGGGCCGAGGCTTCGTCCTGGGCCATCGTCATGCCCGCCGCGGCCTTGAGCTCCTCCAGGCCCCGCGTGCCGTCCGAGCCCGTACCCGACAGGATGATCCCCACCGCCTGCTCCCGCTGGTCCAGGGCGAGCGAGCGGAAGAAGAAGTCGATGGGCAGCGCCGCCCTGGACTCGGGCTGCACGAGGTGGAGGCGGCCCTGCCGGATCGCCAGGTGGTGGCCGGGCGGGGCGACGTAGACGTGGTCGGGTTCGACGCGGGCTCTGTCCACGGCCTCGGCCACCGGCAGGGCGGTGTGGCGGGCCAGCAGGTCGGGCATCAGGCTCGTGTGGTCGGGGTGCTGGTGGGTGACCACCACAAAGGCCAGCCCCGAGGGAGCCGGGAGGTTGTCGAAGAAGGTCTTCAGCGCCTGGAGGCCGCCGGCGGAGGCGCCGAGGCCGACGACGAGGAAGCCATTCGGTTCGGGGGTGGGCTTCGCTGTCTTGGCTTTGGGGGTGGTCTCGCCAGGTCCGGCCATCGGGTGCTCCAAGACGAGGGGAGGCCCCGTCGAAGGCCGTGACTGTACCCCGAGCCGAGGGGCGGGACTGCGGCCCCGTGGGGTTGTCCGGTGCCGGCCCGAATGCGGGCGATCCTCACCGGCCAGGCGTGCGAGAACGCACGGTTTCGGGGGATCTGCCCCCCGCGGGTGTCCGCAGCGTGGAAACGGGCTCGCCTCCGGAGGGCGGCGGCCTCAGCGAACGACGAGCACCGGGCAGGGTGCGTGGCGCACGGTGCGCTCGGCGACCGAGCCGAGCAGCGCGCGACCGACGCCGGTGCGGCCGTGCGAGCCCACGACCAGCAGGTCGATCTCGTAGTCGATCGCCAGCTCGGTGAGCGTCGCCGCGGCGGGGCCTTCGACGTAGTGGGACCGGGTGTCGATGTCGGTGCCCAGCGACACGATGAGCTCGGCCATCCGCAGCTCAGCCGCGGCCTTCTGCTCCGCGGCCCAGTCCACCGCGCCCTGCCAGCTGCCCTCCGCCGCGAAGGGCATCATCTGGACGGACAGCATCCCGATGAAGGCGACGTGCAGCGTCGCGCCCGAGTCCGCTGCCATCTCCGCGGCGTAGCGCACGGCGCGCTCGGCCTGCTCGGAGAAGTCGGTTCCGACGAGGATGTGCTTGGGGGGGTACGAGGTGGTCATGGTGCGGCCTCCACCCACAGGACTACGCAAGACTCGGACCAGCCTCAGGGCTTCGGGATCCGGAGGCGCGCGGAGACCATCGCGGTGCCGCTCGCGGCGAAGAGCAGGGCCAGCGGGTGCAGCACCCAGGGGCCGATCGCCAGCTCGCCGAACCAGAGCGCGCCGTGCACGGCGTCGAGGGCGAAGGCGACGCCGAGCACCCCGACCAGCACCAGCGAGGTGGGGATGGGCGTGCCTTCGAAGTAGGCGACCTTGCCCGAGGGCCCCGCCAGCTCGTCGGCCGTGGCGTTGAAGCGCGCCAGGCGCGCGATGCCGCAGAGCACGAAGTAGACGAGGATCGCGGCGTCCCAGACCCCGCGCATGCCGAGGGTGTAGGCGAGCACCGCCGGCGCGACGCCGAAGGACACGATGTCGGCCAGGGAGTCCAGGTCGCCGCCCAGGCGTGAGGCGCGCTTCAGCTTGCGGGCGACCCAGCCGTCCGCCGCGTCGAGCACGAAGGCGCAGGGCAGCAGCACGAAAGCGGCCCACAGGAAGCGCCGCTCGTCGTCGGCCAGGTACTGCAGGCACAGGAAGATCGAGGTGACGCCGCAGGCCCCGTTGCCGAGGGTGATCGCGTCCGCGAGGGACAGCTCCCGCAGCATCGTGCGCGGAGGGGGACGGGGAGGCCGCTGGGCCTTCGGCTCCGGTGCTTTGTCGGACGCTTGGCCCTCGATCTGCATGACAGCTCCTGTGAGTGCTGGCAGCAGAATGCATGCCAGGGTCCCCGAGCGCGCGGACCTCGCGGGATCCCACCCCGGCGGGGAGCGGGGGTCTGCTCAGGAGTTGTCACCGTGCGTGCGCTGTCCTGGCTTGCCCTGGTCCTCGTGCTCGCCCTGAGCGCAGCCGCGGGGGTCTACGCGACGCGGCTGCAGTTCGATACGTCCACCGAGGTCTGGTTCCTGGAGAACGACCCGGACCTCGTGGCCTACCGCGCCTTCCTGGAGCGCTTCGGCTCCGACCGGCTCGTGGCGCTCGCCTGGGAGGACCCGCAGCTCTGGACGCCCGAGGGGCTGGCCTTCCTGGGCCGCGTGACCGAGGCCGCGGCCGAGCTGCCCGGGGTGCTGGAGGTCGCGAGCCTCACGAACGTGCGCGCGGTGCACGCCGAGCCGGGCCTGCTGTTGCTGGAGCCGCTCATCGACTTCGAGGACCTGGGGGATCCCAGGGAGCTGCGCCGCCGCGTGCTCGCCGATCCCCTGCTGGCGGGGCGCCTGGTCTCCGAGGACGGGCTCGTGCCCGCCGTCGTGCTCACCTACGGCGTCGAGCGGAACACCAACCGCGAGACCCTGCTGCGGGCGAGGTCCCTGCGCGATCTGGCGAAGCAGCTGGGGGAGCCGCGCGGCCTGGAGCTGCACGCGGCCGGCACGCCGCTCATCGACGACGCGTTCCTGCGCTTCACCCGGCGGGACCTCTTCCTGACCTTCCCGACCATCGTGCTGGTGATCATGGTCGTGGTCCTGGTGCTCTTCCGCACCTGGCGAGCGCTGCCGCTGCCCATCGCGGTCGTGCTGCTGGCCTCGCTGTGGGTGGCGGGGCTGATGAGCGCGACCGGCATCCGCATGACGGTCATCCACGGCGCGATCTTCCCGATGCTGCTCGGCATGGGCATCGCCAACTCGATGCACATCCTGTCGCGGGCGACGCTGTACCGGAGCCAGGGGCAGGGGCCGCGGGAGGCGGGCATCGGGGCGCTGCGGCGGCTCGTGGTCCCGTCGATGCTGACGGCGCTGACCTCGGCCGGCGGGCTGCTCAGCCTGCTGACCGCGGAGCTCAAGCCGCTCCGGCAGATGGGCGCGCTCGGCGCCGCGGGCATCGTCTCCGCCTTCTTCCTGACCTATGCCCTGGGGCCCTTCCTGCTGCCGCTGCTGCCCGCGCCCGCGGGCGAGGGGCGCGCTGCCGTGGCCTGGCAGAGGTGGGACGCAGTCCTGCGGAAGCTGGCGCGTTGGGTCTTCGGGCACGCCCGCGCCGTGATCGCGGTGGCCGTGGTGGTGCTGGTGGTCGCGTTGATCGGCCTGCCGCGCATGAAGATGGGGATCAACATCCTCGACTACTTCAAGCGCAGCGCGGAGGTGCGTCAGGAGATCGGCTGGGTGGACGAGCACCTGGGCAGCACGCTGGAGCTCGAGATCCTGATCGAGACCGGGAAGCTCGACGGGATGCGGGATCCCGCGGTCCTGGAGCGGGTGCTTCAGGTGCAGCGCTTCCTGGACGGGCGGGCGGGCGTCTCGGGCTCGCTGTCCCTGGTGGACTGGCTGGCCGAGCTGCGCCGGCTGGCGCACGGCGGGGACGAGAGCGAGCGGCGCCTGCCCGAGTCCCGGGCCGAGGTCGCGCAGCTGCTGCTGCTGCTGGACGATCCCTCGCTGCTGGAGCCCTACGCCGACTTCGACTTCGCCACCGGGCGGGTCGCGGCGCGCATCCAGGGCACCCGCATCCCCGAGCTGATGGTGAGCCTCGATCCCCTCGATCCGATGCTGCGGGAGCTGTTCCCGGCGCCCGAGTCCGCGTCCAGCACCGGCCTGGTCAAGCTCGTGCGGAACATGGAGTCCTACCTGCTGACCTCCCAGCTGCGCTCGCTCGGCACGGCGATCCTGACGGTGCTGCTGCTGATGGCGGTGGCGCTGCGTTCGCTGCGTCTGGGCGTGCTGGCGATGATCCCGAACCTCGTGCCCATCGGCGTCGTGCTCGGGCTGATGGCCTGGGTGGGGATCCCGTTGGACCCGGGCACGTCGATGACGGCGGCGGTGGCGATCGGGCTGGTGGTGGACGACACCGTGCACTTCCTGCACCTGCTGCGGGAGCGGCTGCTGGCGGGCGATTCGGTGGAGGACGCAGCGGAAGCGACGCTCGTGGGGGCGGGGCGGGCCGCGGCGATGTCGGCCGTCATCCTCACCTGCGCCTTCGCCGTGCTGGCCACCGCGTCCTTCAAGCCCAACATCTACTTCGGCTTGCTCTCGGGCATCACCGTGCTGCTGGCGGCCTGCGCCGAGCTGCTGTTGCTGCCGGCGGTCCTGGCGCTGGTGCCGGAGCGGGTGCTGCGCTCGGGGTCGTTGAAGCCGACCCCGTAGGCGAGCACTCGTCTAGACTCGGCCCGCCACCCCCTCCCCAGGAGCGTCCCGTGAAGCCCGGTTCCCTGCTCTCCCTGCTGCTCTTCGCCTCCCTGGCGCTCCCGTCCATCGCGTCCGCCGGGCCTCCCAACTGCAAGTGGAAGGGCGACAAGGACCCCTTCACTGGCGAGGACGCCCGCCACGTCTACGAGTCCTACTACTTCGGCACGGTCTCCTACCTGTTCTTCCCCGTGAAGGAGGACAAGACGGTGCCCATCGAAGTGCGGGTCAAGTACGGCGCCGCGACGCAGAAGGAGTGGACGCTGCCGGTCAAGATGCTGCTGGTCGACGGCAGCGTGATCGAGCTCACGCCCACGCGGGCGATCTCGGGCTCGGTCCAGGCGACCAGCGACGCCGTCACCACCTACTTCGAGCTGCCGATGGTGGTGCCCGCCGCGGACGTCGAGAAGATCTACAAGGCCGGCGGGGTCACCCAGGTGCGCTTCGACTTTCCGGACGGCAACGACTACGACCAGAAGTTCAAGAAGAAGGACCACAAGGATCTCGCGACCCTGGCCTGGTGCTCCTTGAACGGCGCGAAGTAGGCCGAGGCGAGGGAGATCGGTGGGGGTTCGCCCTTGAAGCGTTGAGATCTGCACGCTCGGGCTGTGCTGGCCCCGGGCGTCGGATCAGGATCCTGTGAGCAGCGGGGCGCCGTCGGTGACGTCCCCCAGGCCGAGGCCGATGCGCCGGAACAGCACGAGCCGGGTGCTGCCTTCGTCGCTGCTGGGGTTCGGCCGGTGGACGAGGCGCACGCGCACCTGATCCCCCCAGGTCGACACGCGCACGTCGCAGCACCCGGCGAGGCCGCCCTGCCGCACGGCGAGCCCGAGCACGGTCCGGATGCTCTCGACCGCCGAGTCGCGGTCCGCAGCCGACAGCACGGCGAGCCTGGCCAGGGCGTCGGCGAGCCAGTCGCCGATCGTGGTGGGCGCGTGTTCGCCCATGGCGAAGAGCTGCTCGCCGGCGGGGACGAGATCGACGGGAGCGGCTGGCCTGGGGTGCGGCATGCGGGGACCTCCTTGGGGGGAGACATCGCAAGGGTTGTGCCGATGTGGTTTGGGGGGCCTGGATGGATTCGTGCCCCGGCTTGCGGCGGGTCCCTGTTGTTGGGGGAACGAAGGCTGCTCCTGGCATGTGCCTTGCTCCCGTTCGGGGGGGGGCTTTTGCCCCGAAGGGAGCCGCCCATGTCCGCCGATCGCCGCCGATCCGACCGCGCCGCCCCGCCGAGCATCTTCCTGCCCGACACGAACCGACCCCGCGACGGCGAAGGGCGGCTCGGCCGGTCGCTGCGCCTCGTGCTGCTCGCGGCGAGCGCCTGCGTCCTGCTCACCGGGGGCCGCTGCACGCCGCAGCCCCCGGGGCCACCCGTCGTGCCGCCCTGGACCGGCGCGTCGCCCCAACCCGCCCAGGCAGCCGAGCCCGCGCTCGAGTCCTGGCAGCCGCTGCCCGCGATCCTGCCTGCGGTGGCCGAGCGGGCGGTGCGCAGCGCCGTGAACATCTCGACCACGCGGACCCTCCGCTTCGACCACCACAAGCTGATGCCCCGCGGGGGCGGTGACTCCTTCTTCGAGGAGTTCTTCGGTCGGCACTTCGAATGGCCGCCGGCGAAGCAGAAGAGCCTGGGTTCGGGGGTGATCGTGAGCGCCTCGGGCCTGGTGCTCACCAACCACCACGTCATCGGCGACGCCGACTCGATCGAGGTGACGACCGTCGACGGGCGCACCCTGTCCGTGTCGGTGGTGGGCTCCGACGAGCGCAGCGACCTCGCCGTGATGCAGATCGAGGATGTGCCCGACGACCTCGAGCCCCTGTCGCTGGAGGATGTGGCGGCGCCGAGGCTCGGCGAGTTCGTCATCGCGGTGGGCAACCCCTTCGGCGTCGGCCGCACCGTCACCCTGGGCATCGTCTCGGCCACCGGGCGGCGTGGCCTGGGCATCGCCGACTACGAGGACTTCATCCAGACCGACGCCGCCATCAACCCCGGGAACTCGGGCGGCGCGCTGGTGGACATGCGCGGGCGGCTCGTGGGCATCAACACCGCGATCTTCAGCCGGAGCGGCGGCACCCAGGGCGTGGGCTTCGCGATCCCGACGGCGCTCGCGCGCGAGGTGCTGCAGGAGCTGACCGAGCACGGCTCCGTGCGACGTGGCTGGCTGGGGGTCATCATCCAGGACCTGGACGCGGGCCTGGCGGAGGCCTTCGGGGTCGAGGACGGCGTGGTCGTGGCCGACGTCCAGCCGGACAGCCCCGCGGCGAAGGCGGGCGTGAAGCGCGGCGACGTCCTGCTCCGCTTCGAGGGTGAGGAGGTGACCGACACGTCGCAGCTCCGCATGGCGGTGGCGGCGGCGGACCCGGGCGCGCCCTTCACGCTGGAGCTGAGCCGCGACGGGACCGCGCGCACCCTGAAGGGGGTGCTGGGCACGCTGGAGGAGCCCGGCGAGGACGAGGAGGTCGAGGTCGTCTCCGGGGCCGAGCACGGGCTCGAGCTGGGCGAGCTGGACGCAGAGGCCCGGAGACGGCTGGATGTGCCCGAGTCGGTGAAGGGGGTCCTGGTGCTGACGGTCGAGCCCGGCAGCGCGGCGTCTCGCGCGGGGCTCCAGCCTGGCGACGTGGTGGTGGAGGCGGACCGCTCGCCCCTGCGCTCGCCCCAGGAGCTGCGGCGCTCCCTGACCGGGGACGGCTCGCTGCTGCTGCTGGTCTGGCGCGGCGGGGCCACGCACTTCGTGGTGCTGAAGCGCTGAAGCTCAGCGGCTCTCCTTCGCCGCCGTCGCCTCCACGAGGGCCGACATCGCCAGGCGCGAGCCGTTCACGAGGTCCTCGGGCCGCCAGGGGCAGTCGGCCGAGCGCCGGAGCCGCTCCGTCCAGCTGTCCTTCTGGGCGACCTCGGGGATGGACGGGAGCACCGCCTGGCCGGGGTCCGCGACCTGGTTCTCGGCCATGCCGTCGAGCAGCAGGCCGACGCAGGTCGCGATGGAGCCGCTCTCGCTCGTGGAGGGGGGCAGCTCGTTCCAGGCGTGCAACAGCGCGAAGCTCCAGAGGTGGACCTGCTCGGGCGGCACCGCGAGGCGCCCGCGCACGCGGCGTCCCACCAGCACGTCTTCGACGGAGCGCAGGCCGTGGGCGAGGGTGTCCAGGCTCCACTCGGCCTGGAGCCGCGGGTCGCGCGCCGTGCCCGCGCTCTGGTCGACGTTCAGATCGAGCGGGCCCGCGTAGCCGCCGACGAGGCGCAGGGGGCGCTCGCCGAGCGACATCGGGCCGCGCAGGCTGGAGCCGCCGCTGGACCAGAGGGTCACCGGGGCTTCGAGGCGCTGTTCCGGCCGGGGGGACCAGAGCACGGTCCAGGCTGGCAGCTCTCCGTCGAGGCTCGGGGTGCTCTCGAGGCGCCGCGCGATCCAGTCGCGCTCCTCGGTGGACAGCTCGGCTTCGGTGAGCGCTGTCTCCACCGCGGTCACCAGGGCCGGGCGCTCCAGCTCGTCGCGGGCCAGGGCGGCGTCGAGCTCGGGGCCTTCGGCGCCGCCAGCGATGATGGCGCCGCGCGCGAGGGTCCAGTCCAGGGTGGAGGCGATGAGGCTTCGGCGGGCCTGGGCCGGGTCCAGGAGCTGTTGGTGCAGTCCGGCCAGCTCCTGGCGGCATCGGCCGGCGTCCTCGGCGCTCTCGGAGGCAGCGTCCCCCGAGCGCTCCGCCTCGGCCTCGACCTCGGCCAGCCGGGCTTCGGCGCGGTCCGCGGCGCGGCCTCGCACGAAGGCGAAGCCGAGCAGGCCGAGCACCGCGCCCAGGTAGAACACCGCGCGCAGCAGCGCGGGCGGCGCGCGCATGCCCTGGACCATGCGCTCCGTCAGCGCGTTGATCCGATTCATGATGGGGCGGGCGATGCTGTCGAAGGCGCCGGGGACCTCCCAGTCCAGCTCCGGCGGCTCGCTCCCGTCCCCGGAGTCGCCCAGGCCCCCGCCCACATCGGAGAGGGTGCCCTGGCGTGGGATCCGCTTGTCGACCACCCGGAGCTCGACGCGCAGCTCGCGCTCGCCTTCGGGCAGCAGGATCAGCTCGGTGCGCGTGGGCAGGGCGGCCCCCTGCTCCACCGGCACGACGAGGTCGCCCGGGGCCACCATGCGCGGGCTGCCCACGACGTTCCGATCGACCTGCACGACCTGGAAGGCCTCGTTCACCCGGGCCGGGGCGCGAAGCCACAGCACGGTCTGTTCGCCTTCGGTCTGGTAGCGGCGCTGCGCCGCCCGGAGCAGCAGCCGGCGCAGGGGCGCGGCGGCGGGGCTCCAGACCAGTCGGACTTCCTCACCGGCCACCACCTCGCAGGTGTCCACTTCGGGACGGCGGCCGCTCTCTGTGAGCTCGAGGAGGATGCGGTCGCTCATGTGCCAGCCCTCCCGGTGCTCGCTCGGCGCTGGGGCGGAGCCGTGCGCCGGAGCAGGGTGCTGCCGGGCACCAGGCGCGGGCCGCGGGCGAGGGGCAGCTCGGTCGCGACGAGGATCCGCCGGGGCTCATCGGCGGGGAGGATCCGCAGGCTCAGGTCCTGGGCGTCGCGGGTGGTCGCGGCAGCGAGGAGCTCCGCGGGGTCGATGCAGCCCGCGGGCCGCGGGGCCTTCGAGAGCGCCTCGATGAGGGACGCGATGGCCGGTGGCAGCTCGATGGGGGGGACTGGCAGGCGCAGGCTCCGCTCGACCTGGGCTGCGGTGGACAGCACCGCCAGCGCCGGTCCGGCCGCGGGGCCGGGCGCCGCGTCGAAGGCGTAGCGGAGCGACAGGTCGAAGCCGGGGTACCAGGTCAGGAAGGGCAGGCGCGCGAACTCGACGCCCTCCTGCTCCACCGTCCAGCCCTCCTCGGGCCAGTCCTTGTCGGCGCGGACCGGAGGCTGGGCGCGGAACCAGGCTGCGAGGGCAGGGGGCAGGTTCTTCACTGCGAGCAGGGTCGGCGGCGGGACGATGCCGGGCTCGCCGCCTTCGGGCGTGAGCAGGCGCTCGCAGGCGCTGCGCACCGCGTGCCCGATCGCCGGCCACTCGGGCGGCACGTGCACGCTGCCTTCGCCGTTCGAGGGGGCCGCGCCGCTGCCCCAGCGGCCCATGAGGCTGAAGTCCGCGCCCACCTCGGGCGGCGCGCCGGGCGCCACCTTCACCACCGAGAGGCGGATCCCTTCGGTGGCGTCGGGATCGAGG
>JAJDAI010000008.1 GCA_029261955.1 Deltaproteobacteria bacterium
TGCACGATCTCGCCCGCGGCCCCGCCTACCTGCGACCCGCCAACTTCCCGCGGCTGAAGGCCCTGATCGACCGCGTGCGCCTGCACACCGGCGAGCTGGAGCAGCTGCTCGTCGACAGCCCGCCCGGCGCCTTTTCCCACGGCAACTTCAGCGACGCCTTCGAGTACATGAGCCCGGTGCTCGCACAGCGGGTCTTCGGCGCCCTCGGCGAGAACCTGCGGCCCGGCGGGCGCATCGCCTGGTGGAACCTGCTCGTGCCGCGCGAGGCCGAGGTCCCCTCGCTGCGCCCCCTGCCCGAGCTGTCGAAGCGGCTCTGGAAGCAGGACCGCTCCTGGTTCTACCGGGCCTTCTTCGTGGCCGAGGTCCTGGGGTGAACCTCGCCTGGCTCCTCGTCGGGCTCTACCTGGCTGCCCGGCTGGCCGCGCACAGCCTGCCCGGGGCGCGGGGACAGCAGGCCCGGGATGCCGTGGACGGACTCCATCGGCTCGCGGGGCGGCTGTGGAGGGCCACCGTCAAGACCCCCGGCAAACGGATCCCCGAGGCGCTGCCCACGCTCCGAAGGGAGCCGCTGGACCTGCCCGAGTCCTGCGGTGAGGGCACGCTGAGCACGGGCCCGGGCCCCGGCGACTCCAGCCGCGTGGCGACCCGGGGGGCCTGCTCGGTGGAGGGGTGGATCCAGTCGGAGTGGGGCGGCTCGGTGCTGGGCTGGACGAAGCGCCAGGCCCGCGTGGAGGTGAGGGCGCCTCGGCGGGTCATCGGGCTGAAGGCTGGCAGCCTCGCCGTGAAGCGGCTGCGCGCGCTGCTCGACCAGCCCGAGCGGGAGCTGCCGCCCGGGCCGATCCCGCGCCTGCTGAGCCTGGTCGCGCCCGAGTCGTCCTTGCTCGCCCTGCTCGACCGACCGGCCGTCGAGGCGCTGGCCGAGGCCCTGCGCCACGAGAACGTCGACGTCGAGGACGGGGTGCTCCACTGGGTGGAAGAGCGCTCATTCCCCGCGCGCCCGCTCACGGACTCGGGGCTGGACACCATGGTGGCGGCGGCCGAGCTGCTCCAGCCCGAGGAGGAGGCCGAGCCCGTCGGCATGCTGCGCTGCATCGAGCGGGGCGATCTGCCGGCGCTCGACGCCCGGCGCCTCGAACAGCTCGTGTTGGCGCACCCCGACGCCGAGGCCACCGAGCAGGCCCTGGCGCGGGCGGAGTCGGGGGAGCGCCCGCTGCTTGCCGTCCGGGCGCCCCTGCTGCGGCTCCTGCTCCGGGGTGAGCTTCAGGCCGAGGAGGTCCTCGCGCTCGTCCCAGGCCTGCCCGCTCAGTGGCTCGTGCGGCTGCTGAAGATGGAGCACAGCCCGCCCTCGGAGCTGGCTCCGGCGCTGCGGAGCGAGGCGTTTCGCGGCCCGGCCCTGCGCGCTTCTGTCGCCCGCGAGCTGGCCACGCGCGATGAGGCCTACGTCCTGGCCGTGCTCGATCGCACCGCGGCCGACGAGATCGAAGACGCGGCCCTCCGGACGCTCTGCGCGGAGCTCGCCACCGATCTACGCGCTTCGGTGGAAGGCGTGACCGGCGCGCTCTCGCTGGAGCCCGACCAGCTCGAGGGCGCCCTGTCCGAGGTGCAAGCCGAGGGAGCCTTGGCCCTCACGACGAAGGAGTGGAGCTGAGCGCTAAGCTGCGCGCCGTGGAACGACTCGTCCGATTTCGCTGGCCCGCGGCCGGCCTCCTCCTGCTGGCGCTGCTCGCGCTGGGCCCCGGCATGGAGCGCGCGGCGATCCCCGACAACGCGCTGACCGTCTGGTTTCTGGAGAGCGACCCGAACCTGCTCTCCTACCAGCGCTTCCAGCAGACCTTCGGCAACGACGAGGTCCTGCTGATCCACGTCGTCGCGGACGACGCCCTCGCCGCGCCGGTGCTGGACAGGGTCGCCCAGGCCACCGAGGTCATCGAGGCCGTCGACGGGGTCAACCGCGTCCACTCCGTGCTGTCCGTTCGCGACGCCTGGAAGCAGGACGGCGCGCTCACCTTCGGGCCCGCCCTCGCCCGGCCACCGCCCGCCGGCGCCCGCGAGCGCTTGCTGGGCAACCCGCTCTTCGTCGATCGCCTGATCTCCGCCGACGGCACCCAGCTGATGCTCTGGGTCGAGATGGTGGCGACAGCCGACTTCGACGCCCGCCGCGACTCCATCGTCGCCGCGGTGGCCGAGGCTGCAGACGGCGTGTTCGACCAGCCCGCGCTCGGCGGCATCGGGGTCATCTACTCGGGCCTCAACGTCATCACGCAGCACGACTTCGGGCTCTTCGTGGGCCTGGGCTACCTGCTGATCTTCGGCGTGATGGGCTGGCTCTACCGCTCCTGGCGGCTGGTCTTCGCGGCCATGGGCGTCGTCGCCGTGGGCACGAGCGCCGCCCTGGGCATCTACGGCTGGCTCGGGCACCAGCTGAACATGGTCACCGTCGTGCTGCCGACGCTGATCATCGTGCTCGGCCTCGCCGACGTCGTGCACTTCCCCGCGTCCTACGTGCAGGTCCGCCGCGAGCACCCCGGGCTCGATCGCTCGGTGGCCGTCGCGCGGGCGCTCGGGCGCGTCTTCATGCCCTGCCTGCTGACCACCGTCACGACGATGGCCGGCTTCCTGGCGCTGGCTTCCTCCCCCATGGCGGTCATTCGGCACCTGGGGATCTTCTCGGCCATCGGGGTCGCGGCCGCACTGCTCGCCTCCCTCGTGTTGATGGCCATCGCGCTGCACAGCCTGCCGGCCGGGTGGCGCCTCACGGAGCACCGCCGGAGCCGCGCCCTGCTCGACGGGATCCGGGGGCTCCTGGTGAGGCACCCTCGGCGCATGACCGCGGCGATGGCGGCGATCGCCCTGCTGGCCGGAGCCGCCGCGCTGCGCGTCGAGGCCGACACCTACACCCTGGGCTACCTGCCCGACGACCACCGCGTCGTGCTCGACCACGCCAGCATGGAGGCGAGCTGGGGGCCCTACAGCGTGCTCGACTTCCTGGTGCACCCCGCCGAGGGCCGGAGCCTGGAGGACCACGAGCTGCTCGCGGCCCAGGAGCGCTTCCTGACCCGGGCGACGGAGCTCCCGGACGTGGTGTCTGGAACCGGCCTGCCCAACCTCTACCGGCGCATGGCCTCGGTGCTCGGGGTCGAGGTGCAGGGGCCGCTCTCCCGGGAGCTGGTGGCGCAGCTGTCCCTGCTGCTCGAGGTCCAGGGCCTGGAGTGGGACCGCGAGGCCGAGGGCTTCTCGGACAACGTGCTCGCCCCGCTCCGCAGCGAGGACGCCAGCCTCGGCCGGCTCACGCTCACGGGCGCGATGATGTCCGCGAAGGACGTCGACGCGCTGCTACAGCGGCTGCACGGCATCGCCGACGAGGAGCTCGGGGCGCTGGGCAGCCTGCGCGCCGCCGGCTACCCGCCGCTCTACACGCGCATCGTCGACTACGCGATGACCTCGCAGATCCGGGGCTTCTTCCTGGCCCTGGCGATCATCTTCGTGCTGATGCTGCTCTGGCTTCGCAGCCCGCGCCTGGCCGCCATCTCGCTGGTGCCGAACATCTTCCCGGTGCTCGTGATGCTCGGGGTCATGGGCGCGCTGGACATCCGCCTGGACATCGCCACCGCGACGGTCGCCGCGATCGTGGTCGGCGTGTCCATCGACGACACCGTGCACTTCCTGCTGCAGTGGCGGCTCGCCGAGCTCGACGGCCTCTCCTGGGAGGACTCCCTGGCCCGCACCTTCGAGCACGCCGGCATCCCCGCGGTCACCACGACCCTGCTGCTGGTGGTCGGCTACCCGGTGCTGATGCTCGCGGAGGTCAAGACCGTCGTCGCCTTCGGCCTGCTCACGACCGTCGCGGCCGCCGCCGCCCTGCTGGCCGACCTGGTGCTGCTGCCGCTGCTGCTCCGCTGGCGGAGGTAGCGCAGGGGGTCAGGACATTCCAGGGGGTCAGGAC
>JAJDAI010000071.1 GCA_029261955.1 Deltaproteobacteria bacterium
GAGGTGCTCGGGGGGGAGCGCGGGGGCGCCATGTACTCGATGGAGTGGCTGCGGCAGCGGCTCCAGCAGCACCTGGATCCCAAGGCCATCGCGGCGGTCTTCGTGGCCGAATCGGAGGATGGCGAGCTGGTGGGGCACACCATCGTGCGGGCGGACGAGCACGAGGGGGCGTTGGTCGGTCTGGTCTCGACCACCTACGTGGATCCCGGCGCGCGCCGCCAGTCGATCGCCCAGGCCCTGCTGGAGCGGGGCGAGGCCTGGATGCGGGAGCAGCACATGGACCAAAGCTCGACCTGCACGTCGGAGGGGAACCACCGCTTGATCGGGCTCTACGAGAAGAACGGCTACCGGATCGTGGAGCGGGCGGAGGAGATGGTTCGCCTCGCGCGGGTGCTGTAGGCGGGACCGCCCGGCCCCCCCTCCGGCAGCAGACGCCAGAGGCCTCTGCCAGGGAACCCCCAGGGTTCCCGATCCGCCATACTGCGCAGATGTCGGGCGACACCCCCAACCGCGACCCCTACGGCGCCACCGTCGATCTGCCTCCCGAGGCGACGGCGCAGCTGCGCTCCGTGAGCGAGGAGGAGGCGGACACCCTCGCCCCGACCGCGCAGCCGCAGGTCACCCTGCCCCACAACGTGGAGACGGCGGCCGACGAGTTCGGCTCCTTCGTCCGCGGGCTGCAGGGCGGCATCGGGCCCTTCTCGCGCTTCGAGTCCCTCCGCGAGATCGGCAAGGGGGGCATGGGCAAGGTGCTCGCGGTGCGCGATCCCGCCCTGGGCCGCGAGGTCGCCCTCAAGCAGGCCCTGGTCTTCGACGACCAGGACGCCCCGCTCGCCCGCTTCGTGCGCGAAGCCCAGATCACCTCGCAGCTCGAGCACCCCAACATCGTGCCGGTCTACGACGCCGGGCTGACCCCCGAAGGCGAGCCCTGGTACGCCATGCGCAAGGTCCGGGGCCGCACCCTGGCCGAGGTGCTGCTCGATCCCGGCGACCTGTGGTCGCTCCAGCGCCTGCTCGGCGCCTTCGTCCAGGTCTGCAACGCCGTCGCGTTCGCCCACGACCGGGGCGTGCTCCACCGCGACCTCAAGCCCGACAACATCATGCTCGGCCGCTACGGCGAGGTGCTGCTGCTGGACTGGGGCGTCGCGCGGCTCATCGACGCCGAGACCCTGGTCGGCACCCACCACGGCATGCCGGTGCTCGAGGAGCAGCCGGACAGCCTCCAGGTGGCCCAGACCATGGACGGCGCGGCCATCGGCACGCCGGGCTACATGAGCCCCGAGGCGGCGCGCGGCGACGTCGACCACATGCTGCCGGCCTCGGATGTCTTTGGGCTGGGCTCGATCCTCTACGAGATCCTGACGCGCACGAAGGCCTACCAGGTCGAGGGGCTGCTGGCCTTGCTCTTCGCCTGCACCCAGGGCCCCCCGGAGGACCCGCGCCTGCGCTCTCCCGAGCGGAACCTGCCCGAGGAGATCTGCGCCATCGCGATCCAGGCGATGCAGCCGGAGCCCGAAGACCGCTACCCCACCGGGCGTGAGCTGGGCGACGCGGTGCAGTCCTTCCTCGAAGGGCGCCACCGCCGCGAGCAGGCCGAGCACCAGATGCAGACCGCCGAGCAGGCCTGGGCCGCGTGGCAGGCCATCGGAGCCCGGCGCACCACCCTCGCCGAGCAGCTCGAGCGGCTGGAGGAGTCCACGCCCAAGTGGCTGCCCCTGGACCAGAAGGCCGATCTGGTGGACCTGCGGCAGCGGGTGCAGGACCTGGAGGGCGAGGCCGCGAGCACCTTCGAGACGGCGGTCTCCGCCGCGGAGCTCGCGCTCACCTTCGAGCCGCGGCACCCGCCCGCTCACACCCTGCTCGCCGACGCCTACTGGACCCGCTTCGTCACAGCCGAGGCCCAGGGCGATCGCGAGGAGGAGGCCCTGCTCGCCGGCCGCGTGCGCGCCCACGACGACGGCCGCTACGCCACGCTGCTCGAGGGCGTCGGCGCCCTGACCCTGCGCAGCGAGCCGCCGGGAGCCGAGGTCATCCTCCAGCGCTTCACCCAACGCGGCCCGGTCTGGGCGCTGTCCTCGCCGCGATCGCTGGGCCACACCCCGCTGGTCGCCGAAGCCCTCGCCATGGGCAGCTACCGCCTGTGTCTTCGGGCCCCCGGCCGCGAGGACGTGCTCTACCCCGTGCACATCGGGCGCGGCCGGCACTGGGGCGAAGCGGCGCCGCCGGTCAAGCTCCCCGAGCGTGGCCAGATCCCCCGCGGCTGCGCCATCGTCGCGGAGGGCCCCTTCGTCTGCGGCGGCGACCCCGACGCGCAGGACGGCCAGCCCCGAAGCGAGCCCTGGGTCGACGCCTTCGCCATGCGCATGTTCCCGGTGACCATGGCCGAGTACGCGGGCTTCCTCAGCGCGCTCGCGTCGACCGACCCCGAGCAGGCCTGGGCCCGCGTGCCCCGAAACCCCTCCTCCGCCGCGAAGTCCGACGGGCAGTACTGGCCCCGGCCGGCGCCCGGGCAACCCTACGTCGTGCCCGAGGTGGACCAGGACGGCGACCCCTGGGACGCGCGCTGGCCGGTCATGGGCATCACCTGGGAGGACGCGCAGGCCTTCGTGGACTACAAACGCAGGACGGACCGCCTGCCGTGGCGCCTGCCCACCGAGCTGGAGTGGGAGAAGGCGGCCCGCGGCGTCGACGGGCGGCTCTACCCCTGGGGCGGCCAGTTCGACGCGAGCCTCTGCCGCATGCGCCACTCCCGCGAGGGCCGCCCCCACCCCGAAGCCATCGGCTCCTTCCCGAGCGACGTCTCCGTCTACGGCATCCACGACCTCGCGGGGAACATGGCCGGCTGGTGCGGGGACGAACGCTACGGCGCGGATCCAAAGCGCCGACCGGAGCGAGGCGGCACCTGGACCGCCGACGGCAACCGCTGCCGCGCCACCTGGCGCCAGGGCTTTCGGCCCAACGTGGTGCGCGCCGTCACCGGCTTCCGCCTGGTCTGCAGCCTGGGCTGAGCCCGGGTCTGCTACTCCGCGAGCGGCGCCACCAGGCGGGTCTGCCACTTCGCCGGATCCGGCTCGTCGCCGGGGTCCGTGACGTAGCTCTCCCAGATCGAGCCCGCGGCGACGCGGTCGCGGTCGGCGAGCCAGGCCAGGAGCTCCTGGCGAGCCCCCGCCAGCCCCTCGTAGGGCCCTTCGTGCAGCGCCACCGCCGCCGGTCCGCCGGGCAAGGAGGACGCGACCACCTCGCCGCTGCCGTCCACCGGGGCGGCGACCTTCACGCCGGCCTCGACCGACAGCAGGCCCTCCACCACCGCGTAGCGGGCGAAGGGCGCGCCGAGGATCTCCACCCCGGCCGCGGTCGCCGCCGCGTGGGCCGCCGGCAGCGCCTTCGCGAGCTGCGAGCCCAGCTCGTCTGCGGTCACCTCGAAGCGCACCACCAGGGTGTCCACGGCCCGCGCCTCGACGATCTCCGCGCGGAAGCGCTCGGGCGGCCGGGGGATGAAGCCGGGCAGGTACCAGAAGCGTTCTTCGTCCAGGAAGCGCTGGCGCGGGAACTCGGTGCGCGGCCGGTCATCCGTGACGGGCACGAACTCCCGGGCCTTGGCCCGCAGCTCGTCCTGCGTCATGACGATGCCGTCCTCGAAGAGCTCGCGCGTCATCCAGGGCGCGATCTTGCCGAGCTCGCGCTCCGCGATGCGCCGCTGCACCGCCTTCGCGTCCAGGTCCAGGGGCTGCCGGGAGCCCATGAGCATCACGCCCGCGATGTCGGGCAGCGACCAGATGGCGATGTTCTCGAAGGTCGCGTCGAAGTTGCGGGCGATGGTCCAGAAGTCCGCCTCGAAGCAGGGCGTCGGCACCCAGAGCATGAAGATGCCCTGCTCGGTCAGGCGCGCCTTCGTCAGCTCGAGGAACTCCTCGCTGTAGAGGTTGACGGTGCCCTCGCTGAAGATCGGCGGCGCGGCGTCCACGACGATGAGGTCGTAGGTGTCCTCGGACAGCAGCATGTAGTTGCGTCCGTCGTTCACGAAGATGCGGACGTCGTCGCGATCGGGGTAGTCCTTCGCCTCGGGCTCCCACCAGGGGTAGCTGCGCACGACGCCCTCGACGAGCTCCACCGCGTCCACGGTGCCGACGTGCTCCACCGCCGCGCGGAAGGTCGTGCCCACCCCGAAGCAGACGATGAGCGCGCGCTCGGGGGCCTCCCGCAGCAGCAGCGGCACGTGGGCCATCATCGCCCCGGGCTCGCCCTTGCCGGACACGATGACCCCGTTGATGAGGAGCATGTCCTGGCCATCGGGCGTGTGGTAGCCGGTGATGGCGGCCGGCGTGTCCTCGATGTGGAAGAGCACCTCGCCGCCGGGCCAGGTGGCCTCGAGCCGGTTCTGGATGACGTGCAGGAAGACGTCGCCGCCGGTGCGGCTCAGTCCCCCGAGCACCAGCACAGCCACCAGCAGGCCGCCCGCGACCGCCGGCGTCTTCAAGCGTCCCTCGAAGCCGAAGACGAGCACCCCGATGGTGAAGTTGAGCCCCGTCGCCAGCAGGAACGCGCCCTGCGCGCCCAGCGTGGGGATGAGCAGGTAGCCCGTCGCGATGGAGCCGAGCACGCCGCCCACCGTGTTCCAGGCGTAGAGCCGGCCGACCGAGCGGCCCACCTGGCGGAAGTCCGGGGTCACGATGCGGCCCAGCACCGGGAAGATCGCCCCCAGCAGCAGGGTGATCGGGAGGATGACGAGCGCGGC
>JAJDAI010000701.1 GCA_029261955.1 Deltaproteobacteria bacterium
GACGTGCTCGTGCCGATGCCCGTCGAGGAGGACGAAGACGAGGACATCGACACCGAGGGCGTCGACGAGGTCTTCTACGAGTCCGTGCTGCACGTGGCGGCGCACGAGGGGCGCACCTTCTCCTCGGCGCTCGTGCGGGCCTACCTGGGCGCGGACGAGGACGCGGTCGACGACGCGCTCGACGCGATGCCGCACGTGGTCGAGGAGCTGCGCTACGACCAGGCGCTCGGAACCTGGCTCTACCGCTTCCGGCACAACTTCTACCGCCGCTACTACCTGAACCAGAAGCCCGAGGGCTTCAAGGCGAAGTCCAACGACGTCTACCGCGGCCTCGCGACCATCGCCGTGCAGACCTACGCGCCGGCCTCCTACGAGTACCTGGCTCGGGCGGCAGAGCTCTACAGCGCCGGCGACGACGCCCGCGGCGCCCGCAACGTGCTCGCCATGGCCCTCTCGGCCGAGTCCCCGGTGCTCGCCGACTTCGCGCTCGATGTGCTCGCGCGCTTCGACGACTCCCCCTGGCCCGACGGCCTGGGCCGCCTGCTGATCACCTCCCGCGCCGACCGCGCGGTGAAGTCGCTGAAGGTCGAAGACGCCCGCGCCGCCGTGCAGCGGACCCGCGAGTGGGGCACGGGGCACGACGACCCCGGGACCGCCGCCTTCGCGGATCTGCTCGAGACCCGCCTGCTGATGCGGGAGGGCCGCATGAAGGAGGCGCACGCCCAGGGGCAGGTCGCGCTGAAGGCCTTCCAGGCGATCAACGACAAGACGCGGGCCGGGGAGACCCTCAACCAGATCGCGCTGATCTCGCTGAACATGGGCGACGGTGCCGCCGCGATGAAGGCGGTTCGGGCGGCGCAAAAGGCGTCCACGATCCCGCCGGTCAAGGCTCACAGCCAGTACATCCTCGGGGTGCTGCTGCGCCGCCAGAACCAGCTGCCGCAGGCGCTGGAGGCCTTCACGCGCAGCGTCGAGCTGAGCGAGCGGGCCGGCAACCTGGTGCTGAGCCTGGAGGCCATGCTCAACCGCAGCGAGTGCGCGCTGATGACCGGGCAGACGAAGGATCTCGTGCCCCAGCTGGAGCGCGCGCTGGAGATGAGCCGCGCCCTGCGCAGCACCGCACGCGAGCGCCTCGCGGCGCGCCTGCTCTGCCAGGCCGAAGCGGCCGCCGGGCGGGGTGAGGTCGCCCTCGAGATGGCGCGCCACGCGCTCGAGCTGACCCGCGAGCTGGGCCAGGCCGAGCAGGAGGACGTCGACCTGTACCACTGCGGCATCTTCGCCGTGCTGGCCGGCAAGGCCTCGGACGGCGCCGACTACCTGACCGCGGCGAAGGCAGCGGCCGAGAAGAGCGAGCGCAGCGGCCTGCTGCCCGACATCCTCTTCAACCTGGGCCAGGTCAAGCTGAGCCAGGGGGATGGGGACGGCGCGAAGTCGAGCCTGGAGCAGGCCCTCGGGCAGGTGCGGCAGCGCAACGACAAGGTCCGCGAGCTGCGCATCCTGGAGGGGCTGGGCCAGACGCTGAGCACCCTGGGCGACCACCGCGGCGCCAGCCAGCGCTTCAAGGAGGCGGCCGACAAGGCGCTCGGTCCGCAGGCCAAGGAGTTCCGCAAGGCGATGCGTTCGCGCATGGCCCAGGAGCAGAGCCTGGAAGCCGGAGCGTCGCCCAGCGCCTGAGTCCAGGCCCCGGGCGGGCGCTCAGCCTCCCAGCGCGACCGCCTCGCGTGCCGCGTCGATCCAGCCCGCCGGGATCGGCAGGCCTTCTCGGTGCGCGTCCGCGTCCAGGTCCAGCGCGAAGACCAGGGACAGCGCGATGGCGGCCTCCGCCCGGGCCTCGAGGTCCGCGTCGCCATCGAGCACCGCGAGCAGCGCCTCGCCGAGGGCCTTCTGCCGGCTGCCCGCGAAGGGAATGGCCAAGGCGCGGGCCGCCGCCGCCCGGTGGAAGTCCGGACCGTCCCGAAGTACGCGCAGCAGCCCGGCCTGGCCGCTGGCGGCCTCCTCCGCGAGCGGGTCTCCCGCCGGCAGCGGAGGAGGCGGGGGCGGCAGCGGCGCGGGCTCCTCCACGACCCGCGCCGCGGGCTCGGGGATGACGAGCAGCTGACCGATCCAGGCCCCGGCGATGGCCGCCGCGCCGTGCATGCCCAGGGACAGCAGGGCCGAGCCCAGCCAGGCGGGTCCAGGCACCGCGGCGCCAGCACCGTGCAGCACGACCCAGGCCACCGGGAAGGCAGCCGCCCCCAGGCCGGCCAGGGCCGCACGGCGCGCCCAGGGCGTCGGCGTGCCCAACAGCACCCCGCCCAAGACGAGCCCAATCCCGACGATCCACCCGATCAGCATGCCCCGGGTTCTGCATGGAGCGGCCCGTCCGTGCAAGCCTGGGCCGCGATGTCGGACCGACGATTCCGTGCCGCGCTCCTGCTGCTCCTGGTGGCCGCGGCGGCGATCCGGCTGGCCAGGCTCCCCCTCGCCTGGGACTACTGGGCGCTGGACTACCTGTCCTACCCCCTCGCCCACCGCGACGCGCTCGGCGAGGGACGGCTCGCCTGGACCACGCTCACCGGCCTGCACCCGCCGCTCTGGTCGCTGCTCAGCTCGGCGCTCCTGATGGCCGGGGGCACGGCGGCCTCGGTGCTGGCGTTGTCCCTGGCCGCCTCGCTCGGGGCGGCGGGCGTGGGGGCACAGTGGCTGAAGGAGGCGGGTTCGCCCGGCGCGGGGCTGCTCTTCGCCGCGCTGCTGGCCCTGTCGCCGCTCCAGGCCCACTACGGCCTGGAGTTGAACAACTACCCGCTCTACGTGCTCGGCGTGGCGCTGCTGGGCTACGGGGTGTGGCGCGACGCGCCCCTCTGGAGCGGCTTCGGCGCCCTGCTGACGCTGCACGGGCACGTCGGCGGCGTGGCGCTGGTGGCGCTGCTCGGCCTCGGCGCCTTGTGGACCGGCCGGCGGCGGGTCGCGGCGGCCCTGGCAGCGGCCACGGTGTTGGCGCTGCCCGTGCTGCTCGCGGCCTTGAAGCAGCGGGGGGCGAGCGGCACCTTTCACAACGAGCGGCTGCCCGCGAACGAGCTGATCTCGGAGCTCACCCTCGCGGCGCAGGGCTTCGGACCGCTCTGGGCCCTGGCGGCGCTCGCGGCGGCGGTCCTCTGGATGTCCTGGGAAGCCTGGACCGCGGACCGGGGCGCGGCCTCGGTGCTGGCGGCCCTCGCGATCGCGGGCAGCGGGGCCACCCTGGCGGGCCTGGCCAGCGGCGCGGCCTTCGTGCGGCAGACCCCCTACTGGCTCCAGCCGTCCTGGGCTGCCCTTGGGCTGGTGGCGCTCGGGGCGGCGCGTTTGGGGAAGACGAAGCGGATCGCCCTGGGCGCCCTGCTGCTCCTGTGGGCCGCCCCAGCCGCTCAGAGGGCCGCCGAGCCGCTCGCGCAGGCCCCGGCGAAGGTGGGCGTGGTCGAGCCGCCCGTGTGGCGGCTCCCCGCCTTGAACGCGGCGCGGGGGCCCGCCCGCGCAGGGACCGACGATCCCCGCTCCTGGGCCCCAGCCGCCCTGCCGGCCGAGCTGCGCAACGACGAGCCCGGCGTGCCCCGCGGCTGGTGGCGGGCGGTGCCCGTGCCCGGTCGGGATGGCCCCCGC
>JAJDAI010000702.1 GCA_029261955.1 Deltaproteobacteria bacterium
GAGCAGGTGCAGGTCCATGTCGTCGGGGCGGTCCCAGAACATCTCCACGCGGAAGTTCTCGTTCGGGATGGCGTTGACGACCTGCGTGCAGCTGTCGGTCTGGTTGTTCGTGTTGGTGACCGTCAGCGTCGCCTCGTAGTCACCCGCGAGGTCCAGCGAGGCGGTCGCCGTCGGCTGGGTGCTGCTGCTCAGCGTCGTCGCCGAGCCCGTGGGCGCGTTGAGGATCCACTGGTAGCTCAGCGTCAGGCCGTCGGGGTCGTAGGACGCGCTGCCGTCGAAGATGACGGTCTGGAAGGGCGCCGAGTCGTAGTCGAGCCCGCAGATGGCCTGCGGCCCCTTGCCGATCTCCTCGGGGGATCCCACGCCGTAGAGCAGGACCTCGAGCTGCGGCGTGTTCGGATCGTTGCTGTTCACGATCACGGTGCCGCTGTGGTTGCCCTGGGCCTGCGGGTGGAACTCCACGTGGAAGTAGCGCGGCACGGTGTCCGTGAACTCGGCGTTGGCCGCGGTGCCCGGCTCCAACGAGAAGTTGGTCGTGTTGTCCAGCGTGATGTCGCCCGTGATCAGCAGACCGGGGCCGTTGTTGCCCACCACGACGTCCTGGATGTCGGAGTTCGTGCCGACGTCCAGCTCGCCGAAGTCGACGACCATCGGCTTGGCGTAGATGAGCGGCTGCGGCTCACCGAAGCCCTCACCCGCGACCGGGATGTAGAGGCCTTCGCCCGTGCCGCCGGTCTCCTCGTCGCACTCCCAGTTGAGCTCGTGCTTGACCACCAGGTGCAGGTTGGGGTCGATGGGCACGTTGATGAGCGGGCTGTAGCGCAGACCGACCGTGATGCTCTGGCCGTTCTGGAGTTCGTTGAGCTCCTCGTCCTCGCCGAGCAGGAGGCTGATCTCGGAGTCCGAGTCGACGCGGATGTGGGAGTCCACGTCGCCGTTCTCGTTGAAGGTCACGGCTGCCAGGTAGAGGTCGCACACGTCGAGCGTGGCGGTGCCCGGGTTCGACAGCGCGACGTCGATGGTCAGGAACGCGCCGGTGTCCACGGTGCCGAAGCCCAGGACGGACGAGTCGAAGTCGGCCTCGACGTAGCCGAAGTCCTCGCTCCAGCGGATGTCGAAGTCCGCGCGGAGCGCCTGCAAGGTCTGATCGTTGCAGCCGGATGCACCCAGCGAAACGGCTGCGAGGGCCGTGATCGCCAGGGTCGGGCGAAACCATCCAGGAAGCGAAAGCGAGCTCACCATGCGTACTCCGATGCTAGACCCCTCTCCCGGGCCTGACCGCGCGCATTCTGAGTGGTCAAATGCCCCGAATCAAGGGCGCATTTCCGCCGAGCGCCGCCCCACCGCAACGTTCACATCCTCGCAACATGCCTCGCGGGGGCGAGATCCGGCGTCTACCGGGCCGCAGTCGTGCCCGGTCGCGCATCCAGGGACACGCGGACCGCGCCCGCGGCCCCGGCCAGGATGGCTTCGCTCGCCAGCACCTCGGACCACCGGAGTGAGTCAGCGGCGCGCAACACGACGTGCAGGGAGCGGCCCGCGGCGAGGTCCTCAGCGGCCCGGCGGAGCTGCTCGGCGTCGCTGCGGTCGCCCGCCCGCCGCACCCAGGTCCGCCCGGGAGCCAGGCTGCGTCGATCGGCCGCCGCGAGGGGGCTGGCCCCGACCGGCCCCGTGTGCAGCAGCCAGCCCTCGGCGGTCACCAACACGACGACCGAGGCGGCCTCGACCCGGGTGGCCGCGGCGCCCGGCGTCGCCAGGCTGATGACCAGGACCAGGGCGGCAGGGACCAGAGCGTGGCGGAGGGGGATGCGGGTCTCGGACATGAGCGGCCTCGCAGAAGGGTGTCCCGGACCGGAGCGGCTGGCGGCCAGTGAGGCATTCGGGTTCACGAACAAACCCTGAGCCCCGTGTCAGCCGCCCCGTCCCGGGACTCCCAGAGAACAACACACCGTCTTGTATGTGGTCAAGGTCAAACTACACTTACGCGTATGATTCTTCTTCGGGTAGGATGAGCCGGTCTTCGGAGGCAGATTTGAGCAGCAAGCGACCCACCCTCGGCAGCGTCCTCAAGGCGAAGCGCCAGGAGCTGCGCCTGACCCTGAACCAGGTCGGCGCGGCGCTGGGCCTGGCGAACGGGAACTTCATCGGCATGGTCGAGCGCGGTGAGCGCATGCCGGGCGACGACCGCCTGCTGGAGCTCGCGAAGGTGCTGCAGCTGGACGGCCGCGAGCTGATGACCCTCAAGTTCCGCGGCTCGCGGGGAGGCACGGCGGCGCGGATCCTGCTCGAACCGCCGCGGGCGGAGCTGCCGCGCTTGCGCCGGCTGCTCCTGGCGACCTGCGCCGAGCCAGACGCCATGCGCATCGAGCTGGAGCGCGGGGAGCGCACCGCGGTCGAACGCCTCATCTTCCAGACGCTGCTGGAGTACGTCTTCCTGCCGGGCATCGAGCGGGATCGGCAGGCGCCGAAGCGGCTGCGCGACCGCGTCATCAAGGCCCTGCGCAAGGGCCAGGCCATCGACCCCTGGTGGTTCGAGGAGGAGGCCGAGGGCTTCCTCCCCTGGGCGCGCCAGGAGTTCGTGACCTGGCGCTTCGATCTGCCGACGCTGACCGTGCACGTGCGCCACAGCGACGAGACCGACGCGGACGTCAGCTCGGTGACGCTGGTGGATCGGGAGCTGCGCGAGCGCATGCTCGACTCGGTGGCCTCGGCCCCCGAAGCCACGCTCGAGCGCTTGCTGGCCGAGGAGGGGCTGGGCCCCGACGACGTGGAGGAGATCGTGGCCCTCGTCGCCTTCAAGAAGGCCCGCGCCGCGCGCAGCGCCTCCTGATCGGGCCGGATCGACGCGCCCGACGAATTATCCTCGCAGCCTGTGAATGGACCTGAGACGAGCGGCGTCACACGATGCAGAGACCCGCAAGTCCGGGAGGACCCGATGACCAAGACCCTCGTTCGTTCGCTTCTGCTCGCCCTTCCCTTCCTCGCCCTGCAGGGCTGCTTCATCGTCGTCGATGACCACGACGACGACGACTACGAGCCCATCCCCAACGCCGAGCCCCGCGTGCTCGCCGGGGAGGACACCTGGTGGGCCTGCAACCGCTCGGATGTCGAGGACGACTACTTCTGGGAGTTCCAGGCCATCGTCGACGACCCCGACGGGCTGGGGGACATCGAGAGCGTGGACGTCTTCGTCTACCGCGCCGAGCGCGACGAGCTGCTCGACGCCTACGGCCTGGTCGACGAGGGCGGCGGCGTCTTCGGCGGCATCGTCTGGGAGTCCGAGAGCTACCTGTACTGCGGGGACCCCGTGGACGTGCTCTTCGAGGTCGTGGACGTGCATGGCGCCGCCGGCAGCCTCTTCGTCACCTACTACTGAGTCAGTCGCGCGTGCCTCCGCGCCGCCGATCCACCATGATGTGGACGCGGAGGCACGAAGCGATGACGGTACGACTGGCTCGGTGGAACCTGGTGGACGAGGACGGGACCGTCACGGGCGTGCTCCGCCTCCTCCGCTACGACCAGCCCCTCAGCGACCCCGAGCACGCGGACTGCTTCGCCGAGACCGCCGCCGCAGCGGACGCGGCCTGGCTGCTGAGCGGAGGCGCATCCCCCGAAGGCAGCAGCTGGCTGGACGAGGCCGACCGCATCATGGGCGCCGAGCCCGAAGACGCCATCGGGCCCCGGGACACCCCCCGCCCCCGCCTCGTGGACTCCGACCTGGTCGCGCGCGGCCAGGTCGCCTGGCTCTCCGACGCAGCCGGCCAGTCCCTCGCCGAGAGCTCGACGACCAGCGCGGAGGGCTTCGCGGTGATGTCTGCCCTCGACGCCTTCTTCGAGTCGGAGCCGCTCTCGGGCACCAAGACCAACGACTGGGCGCTCATCGACCAGGCCGGGCTGCGCAGCCAGAGCCAGACCGGGCTGCAGCCCGACCCCTCAGCCCTCGCCTCGGAGACGGACCAGCCCCTGTCGGGGCAGCACACGCGCGAGTGGGCGCTGGCGGACATCGCCGGCGCCGTGGCGAGCTCCAAGAAGGCGGGCCAGGACGACTGAGGCTGCCCCTGGCAGGCAGGTCGGGCCGGCGCTACGGTACGCGCCCCGGAGATCCCATGAGCGAAGCGCGCGGCCAGGTCACCATGTACGTCACCACCTTCTGCCCCTACTGCGTGCGGGCGAAGACGCTGTTGAAGCGCAAGGGCGTGGCGGTCGAGGAGATCAACCTCGACGGGGACTTCGAGCAGCGCCAGGCCCTGGTCCGGCGGACCGGCGGGCAGCGCACCGTGCCCCAGATCTGGGTCGGCACGGAGCACGTGGGGGGCTGCGATGAGCTGTATGCGCTGGATCGGCGGGGCGGCCTGGACCCCCTGCTGGACGCCCAGGCCGTCGCCCGCGCTCAGTAGAGCCGGGGCTCAGCGCCCCT
This sequence comes from Deltaproteobacteria bacterium, assembly GCA_029261955.1. Lineage (GTDB taxonomy): Bacteria > Myxococcota_A > UBA796 > UBA9615 > UBA9615 > CALCXL01. The sequence goes on from JAJDAI010000702.1 coordinate 4,418, forward strand.
GGAAGTCGGGGTCCCGCTTCTCGATGAAGGCGGTCATGCCCTCGGTCTGATCGGCCGTGTCGAAGCAGCGCCCGAAGAACTCCGCCTCTTCCTGCAGACCCACCTCGATGCCCAGGGACTCGGCCTGCATGCAGGCGCGCTTGGCGTAGCGCACCGCCTGCGGGCCCATGCTGCCGATGGTGTCGGCCAGCTCCTTCGCGCGATCGAGCGCCGGCGTCTCACCGGTGTTCTCCAGCGCGAGGCCGATGCGCACCGCCTCGTCCGCGCCGAACATGCGGCCCGTGAAGACGAGCTCCCGCGCCCGCATGGCGCCCACGAGGCGACCGAGCCGCTGCGTGCCCCCGAAGCCGGGGATGACGCCGAGCTTGACCTCGGGCTGACCGAACCTCGCCCGGCCACCGGCCACGATCAGGTCGCAGGCCATGGCGAGCTCCATGCCGCCGCCCAGCGCGAAGCCGTTGACGGCGGCGATGGTCACCCCGGGGTACCGCGCCAGCAGGTGCAGGATCCGCTGCCCGTAGCGGGCGAGGTGGTTCGCGCCCCCCCGGTCCAGGTCCCTCATGGCCTTGATGTCCGCGCCCGCCACGAAGGCCTTGCCGGCCCCCGTCACGATCACGATGCGCACGCCGTCCTCCTTGAGCCTCTCGAGGATCTCGCCCAGGGCGGTGAGCACCGCCGGGTTCAGCGCGTTGAGCGCCTTCGGGCGGTTGATCGTGACGATGGCGACGGCGTCCCCGTGGGACTCCACCAGGACCAGGGCCTCTTCGGACATCGCTTCTCCCTACTTGCTGTAGTCGTAGACGCCGCGGCCCGTCTTGCGGCCCAGATGGCCCGCCTCGACGTACTTGCGCAGCAGCGGACAGGGCCGGTACTTCGTGTCCCCGAGGCCCTCGTGCAGGACCTCCATGATCGCCAGGCAGGTGTCCAGGCCGATGAAGTCGGCCAGGGTCAAGGGCCCCATGGGCTGGTTGGTCCCCAGCTTCATGGCGTTGTCGATGTCCCGGGCCGAGGCGATGCTCTCGAAGAGCGCGTAGAAGGCCTCGTTGATCATCGGCATGAGGATGCGGTTGACCGCGAAGCCGGGGAAGTCCTTGGCCTGCACGCAGGTCTTGCCCATGGACTCGGCGAGGGCGACGGTCGTCGCGAGGGTCGCCGGGTCGGTGGCGAGGCCCGAGATGATCTCGACCAGCTTCATGACCGGCACGGGGTTCATGAAGTGCATGCCGATGAAGCGATCCGGACGCGAGGTCTTCGCCCCCAGGGCCGTGATCGAGATGCTGCTGGTGTTGCTGGCGAGGATCTTGCCCGCCGGCACCACGGCGTCGAGCCGCTCGAAGATCGCGTTCTTCAGGTCCGGGTTCTCGCTCACCGCTTCGACCGCGAAGTCGGCCTCGGCGAAGGCGTCGAGATCGCCCACCGGGGTGATGAGCGCGAGCGTGCTGTCCGCCTGCGCCTGGGTGATGCGCTCCTTCTTGACCGAGCGAGCCAGCTGCTTGCCGATCTTCGCGATGCCCGCCGCAGCGGCCTCCTCGCTCACGTCCGAGAGCAGGACCCGGTACCCCGCCTGCGCGGCCACCTGGGCGATGCCGCCGCCCATCTGTCCGGCGCCCACGACGCCCACCACCTGGATGCCTTCGACTGTCATGACTCCTCCGCGCGGGCCGGAGCCCGCCGTGCTGGGTTCGCGCTTCAGGCGCTCGGGTTCTCGACCACCACCGCGACGGCCTCACCGCCGCCGATGCACAGGGACGCGCAGCCGAGGCTGGCGCCCTCGTCCTGCAGCTGGTGCAGCAGGGTCACGAGGATGCGGCAGCCGGACGCGCCGATGGGGTGCCCCAGGGCGACCGCGCCGCCCCAGATGTTCACCTTGTCGCCGGAGTATCCGACCTTGTCCTCGACCGCGAGGGACACGACCGAGAAGGCCTCGTTTACCTCCCAGAGGTCGATGGCGTCGACGGCGATGTCGAGCTTGCCCAGGGTCTTCTCGATG
>JAJDAI010000703.1 GCA_029261955.1 Deltaproteobacteria bacterium
GCTCCGGCTCCACGAGGGTCCAGTTGGACCACACGCGCAGCCCGTCCTGCTCGATCTCCGCCGCGTGCATCGGGGCGGACGGGGCCGCCAGATCACGCCGACTGACCGGGCCCAGGGCGTTCCCCCGGGCATCCTCGACCCGCAGACGCAGGGGGATCGCTTCGCCCGGCGCGGCGAAGGACGGGGCGACGGCGACGAGCCGCGCAGGGGGTCCGGCCTGGATCTGCGCCTCGCCCCCGGTCGGAATCAGGCGCCCGCGCAGCAGGGCCTGGGGGCTCAGGGGTCCCGCAACGTTGGGGGCCGAGACGCCTGCGAAGACCAGGGAGATCGCCTCCCCCGCAGCGATGCCGCGAGGCAGCACCTGCTCGAGCTGCCAGCGCCCGTGCCCGGTCCCGTGCAGCTCGGCGGGGGGACGCGGACCGCCCGCGGCGTAGTACCAGTGGGGAAAGACCAGCCGCACGACCTCGCCGGCGGGCAGCGGCTCCGTGGGCGTGAGCACCTGGGTCAGATCGAGCCGCCCGCCGGCCGGCCCGCGGCCCGAGATCTGCGCGCTCGCCTGCACCGCGGGCTGCGAGCAGCCAGCGAGCAACAGCGCCAGGAGCAGGGAGGCTACGGCACCACCCCGTCGCTCAGCGCCAGCCCGTAGACGCCGAACTGCGCGACCCAGTGGCTGTAGGAGAAGTAGTCCTCCGCCCACAGCTCGGGCCGCGACATCATCGCGTCCACGTGCGCGATGTAGAGGTCCCGCAGCTCGGCGTCGCCGGTGCTCTCCCAGAGCGCGTGCAGGCCCCAGGTGCGGCTGAAGTTCAGGCCCGCGATGTGCGGCGAGGGCGCGTCGGTCAGCGGCGACAGGTCCCAGGGATCGGGCAGGTTCGCCACCAGCCAGTCCGCCGCCTCGTCGGGCGGCAGGACCTCCACGAGCAGGCGGGCCTGGTGCAGGCAGGGCGGGAAGAAGTCGTAGACGTTGTCGACCGCGGCGCTGAGCTGACACTGATCGGCCAGGGGCAGGATCCGCTCCCGCACCATCCCCTCGATCCAGTCGCTCTGCTCGTCGTCCTCGTCCCAGCCCGCCTGGATCCAGAGGTTCAGCAGGGCCCAGCTCAGGTTCTGGTAGTCGTCGTCGTGCACGTTCTGCGCGAAGGTCACCTCGGGCACGTCGTCCACGTAGTCCCGCAGGCTCGCGACCGCGGCCGCGGCGTGGGGGACCAGGTCGTCGGAGCCAGCGCGCTCCCGCTCCCGGGCCAGGGCCAGGAACCAGGCGTAGCCGTAGGGCAGCTCGCTCGGGAAGGGCCCGGTCGCCTGCATGACTGCGAGCTCGTCGGCCACGGCCTGGGGCTCGAGGACGTCGTCCGCGGCCTCGGCAAACGAGGGGTCGCCCGTCAGGCGGCTGATGGCGAGCAGCGACCAGGTCCCGTGCACCGCCGAGTGCCAGTCGATGCAGCCGTGAAAGGCGGGGTGGTTCGTGTCCTCCTGGCCGACGCAGTCGAGGATGGGCACGCTCAGGGCGCGCAGGTGGTCGTCCCGCTCGGCGAGGAAGCCGTCCCAGATCGGGTCGCTCGGCGTGTCGTCGTCGTCGCCGCTCGCGTCGTCGTCGTCGCCGGGGGCGTCCACGGGGCAACCCACGAGCAGGAGCGCGAGCAGCAGCAGCCTCACGCGGTCACGACCAGGCAGTACTTCTTCTTGCCGGAGCGGAGCAGCAGCGAGCCGTCGGCCGAGAGCACGTCCGCGCCCAGGGTTGCGAAGGGATCGGTGACCGCCTCGCCCCCGACGTAGGCCCCGCCTTGCTTGACCAGGTTCTTCGCCTGCTTGCCCGAGGCGGCCAGGCCGGCCTCCACGAAGAGCTTGAAGGCAGGCAGGCCCTCGTCGAACAGCGCCCGCGGCACGTCGGCCGTGGGCAGGTCGGGGCGGGGGCGGGTCTGCTCCGTGACGACGTCGTCCCAAGCGAAGTGCCGCTCCAGGTCGAAGAGCACCATGGACGTAGCCAGCGCGCGGTTGGCCTCGTCCTGGCCGTGGCACAGCGCCGTGGCTTCCCAGGCCAGGCGGGCCTTGGTCGCGGTCAAGGCGGAGGCGCCCTCGACGCCCTCCAGCCGGTCGATCTCGTCGAGCGGCAGGAAGGTGAACAGGCGCAGGAAGCGGCCGACGTCGCGGTCGTCGCAGTTGATCCAGTACTGGAAGTAGTCGAAGGGCGAGGTCCGCTTCGCGTCCAACCAGACCGCGCCCTGGGCCGTCTTGCCCATCTTCGCGCCCGACGAGGTCAGCAGCAGCGGCGCCGTCATCACCCAGGCCTTCGCCCCCTGCTCCGCCTTGCGGATGAGCTCGATGCCGGCGACGCAGTTGCCCCACTGGTCGCTGCCACCCACCTGGAGCTCGCAGCCGAGCTCGCGGTGCAGGTGCAGGAAGTCGTAGGCCTGCACGAGCCGGTAGTTGAACTCGATGAAGCTGAGGTGCTGCTGGTCGCGCAGGCGGCGGGCGTAGGTCTCGGCCGCGACCATCTCGTTGACCGAGAAGTGCGCTCCGACGTCCCGCAGGAACTCGATGTATCCGAGCCCCGTGAGCCAGTCGACGTTGTTGACCAGCACCGCGTCCGTCGGCCCGCCGCCGAACTCGATGAAGCGACCGAACTGGGGACGTTGGCCCGCCAGGTTCGCTTTGATCTGCTCCAGACTCAGCGTCTTGCGGCTGTCGGTGCGGCCCGTCGGGTCGCCGACCAGGGCCGTGCCGCCGCCCATGAGCACGATGGGCTTGTGGCCGGCGCGCTGCATGTGGGCCTGGAACATGATCGGGACGAGGTTGCCCGCGGTCAGGCTCGGCGCCGTGGGGTCGTGGCCGCAGTAGAAGACGATGGGGCCCTGCTCCAGGCGGGCCCGCAGGCCGTCTTCGTCCGCGATGTCCTTGATGAGGCCTCGGGCGGCCAGCTCGTCGATGATGTGCATGATGCGCGGAGGATGGCGCGTGGGCGCGTCCAGCGCAACGGGCGAGGCAGCAGGGCAGCAGGGCAGCGGCTAGGCTCGGCGCCGATGAGCGCCCCCGCTGACCGCATCGTCCTCCGGGACCTGCACAGCCCGCCGATGCGGGCCTTTCACGTCACCTGGGCGACGTTCTTCCTCTGCTTCTTCGCCTGGTTCAGCACCGCCCCCCTGATGGCGGTGATCCGCGAGGACCTGGGGCTCAACCAGACCCAGATCGGCAACATCATCATCGCCAGCGTGGCCTTCACGGTCGTCGCGCGGGTGGGCGTGGGCTGGCTCTGCGACCGGCTCGGGCCCCGCCGGGCCTACGTGATGCTCTTGGGCCTCGGCTCCGTGCCCGTCGCCGGCATCGCCTTCGTGCAGAGCTACGAGGCCTTCCTCGTGATGCGCCTCGCCATCGGCGGGCTGGGCGCGTCCTTCGTCATCACCCAGTTCCACACGACCCAGATGTTCGCGCCCGCCTGCGTGGGCACGGCCAACGCCACCACGGCGGGCTGGGGCAACCTCGGCGGCGGGGTCGTGCAGATCGCGATGCCGCTGCTGCTCGCGATGCTCGTCTCCTTCGGACTGGAGCCCGCCCTCGGCTGGCGGGTCGCGATGTTCGTGCCCGCAGTGGGCTTGCTGGTGATGGCCGGCGTCTACTGGTTCGGCACCCAGGACACCCCGCACGGCGACTGGCACGCACGCCCCAAGCCCGCCGAGCGCGCCCGCCACTCGGCCCGGGCGGCCCTGACCGACGGGCGGGTCTGGATCCTCTTCGTGCTCTACGGCGCCTGCTTCGGGGTGGAGCTGACCATCCACAACGTCGCGGCGCTCTACTTCGTCGACACCTTCGGCATGGGGCTGATGGCGGCGGGCGTGGCGGCCGGCTGCTTCGGGCTGATGAACCTCTTCGCGCGCAGCCTGGGCGGGCTCGTCAGCGACCGCCTCGCGGCGCGCACCGGGCTGATCGGGCGCGTGCGCTTCCTCGTCCTGGCGCTGCTCGCCGAGGGGCTGCTGCTCACGGCCTTCAGCCGCCTGGACGTGCTGGCGCCGGCGATGGTGCTGCTCATCCTCTTCTCGCTCTTCGTGCAGATGGCCGAGGGCGCGACCTTCGCCGTCGTGCCCTTCGTGCGCCGCGAGTCCATCGGCATCGTGGTGGGCGTGGTCGCCGCCGGGGGCAACGTGGGCGCGGTGCTGGCGGGCTTCCTGTTCCGCAGCGAAGGCCTCGCCTGGGCCGACGCGCTGGGCATCCTGGGCCTCACGGTGGCCGCGGCCAGCCTGCTGGGGCTCGGCATCCGCTTCCACGGGGACGAGGATCTGAGCGCCCCCCTGGCCGACCCGCAGGACTAGAACGACAAAGGCCCCGGCAGAAGCCGAGGCCTTCATCGATTCGAATGCGAGCGATCTAGAAGACGACCAGGTCGCGCCAGAGCGCGTTCTCGGGCACGGCCACCTCGGTGACCTCGCCGTCGGCGTCGATCTCGAGGACGGCGCTGCCGTCGTAGGTGTCCGCCAGGGCGTAGACCGAGTCACGGCCAGCCGGCTCGAGCGCCAGCACGCCGTAGAGGCCGCTGCTCAGCGAGATGGGCGTCACGTCGCCGTCGATGTCGACGTGCTGGACCTGCGCGCCGTAGGTGCTGCCGACCCAGTAGGAGCCGCCGGCATCGGAGCCGAGCACGTTGGCGTCGTAGCCCACGCCCTGCGCGATGATGTCGAAGCTGTCGTCGTCGGCGTTCCAGGAGGCGACGCTCGGCCCGAAGATGTCGAGCAGCGCGGCGTCCGAAGAGCCGTCCGCGGGCTCCGCGGCGTCCATCCAGCAGAAGGTCGAGGGCACGTTGGTGTCCGCGACGATGTCGCCGCCGGGATCGACCTTGGTGACGTCGTACTCGGCGGCCACGGTCACGTCGCCGTCGTCGGTGACGTTGATGCGGAAGATGCCGGAGTTGAAGGGGTCGTTGTTGAAGCGCTCGGTGTCGCCGTCCAGCCCGACCTTGTAGATGTTCGACCAGTCGTGGACCAGGAAGAAGCCATCGGGGTGCCAGGCCAGGCCGCTCGCGTCGCTCACGTTGGCGTCGATGCTGCGCCGCACGTCGCCGCTGGGGGACAGGATGTCGACAGCCCAGCCGCCGTCACCCGCGGAGGACAGCACCGCCATCTGGCCCTGGCTGTACTCGGACTCGCCGAGCTCGGGTCGTTCCGGCGCGCAGCCGAAGGCGAAAGAGGCACCGAGGGCAACAAGAAGGATTCGCTTCATTCGAGATCTCCTGCTGCCGGTCCAGGCAGCGGTTCCACTGGGGCGGCCGTCCCGCACCCAGTCTAGGGATCCAGCTTCGGGGGATCCCACCTTTTTTCAGCCGACGCGCCACGGCGGCCGTTGCTGCACCGAAATGCGAGCGCCGTGCCAACCCGATCGGGCAGGCCCGCGATCAGCCCTGGCCGAGCCGCAGGGCGACGACGGAGACCACCATGAAGAGCACCACGGAGACCAGCAGCGGGCGGTCCTTGAGCAGCGTGCTCGTGGGCTCGCCGCCCTCTTCGGTCATGGCCACCAGCATCAGGTAGCGGAAGACCGCGAAGATCACGACGGGCAGCGTCAGCATCAGCCAGCGGGTGGGCGAGCCCTCGAAGGTGTAGAGCGCGTAGGAGATGAGCGAGCAGGCGGTCGTGATGCTGATGAGCTGCATCAGCAGCGGCTCGCTGTACTCCTCCAGCACCTTGCGGTGGTCCCCCGCCTCGTCCTTGAGCAGCCGGATCTCGGCGAGTCGCTTGATCAGCCCGATGAAGAGCGCGCCGAAGGCGATGCAGGTCAGGAACCAGGGCGAGGACTCGACCTCGATGGCTTCAGCACCGGCGACCGCGCGGATGATGAAGCCCGTGCTGAGCAGCATCACGTCCAGCACCGCGGTGTGCTTGAACAGCATCGAGTAGCTCAGCGTCGTGCACAGATAGGCCAGCGCGGCGATGCCGAAGCGGGTGTGCAGGGCGAAGGCTCCGCCCAGGCCGCCGACGATGAAGATCGCGACGGTCACCCAGGCGACGGTGGCGGAGACATCCCCCGCCGCGATGGGCCGGAACTTCTTCTTCGGGTGCGTGCGGTCCTGCTCGACGTCCCGCAGGTCGTTCACGAGGTAGCCGGCCGAGGACAGCATGCAGAAGAGCCCCACGCCGGCCGCCACCTGGATCCAGGCGTCGATGCGCGTGTACTGCTCCGAGAAGACGATGGCGACCAGCAGCAGGCCGTTCTTGACCCACTGCTTCGGCCGGAGCGCCTTGATCCACTTCGCGGGCTTCACTTGCTCTCCCCCGTCGGTGCGGTGACCTCGGCGGTCGCCTGCACGCTCAGCACGTTGAACACGTCCTCGGCCTGGATCCGCACGGCCTCGGTCGCGCCCTTGTCGAGCCGCACGCTCTCGAGCTGCGTGCGCGCTTCGTCCCACTCCCCGAGCCGCCGGGCCAGGTCGCCGACGAGGAAGCGGTAGTAGGCCCGGTCCTGCGGCGTGCCGCTGCGCGACTCGAGCCCCCGATGGAACCACTGGCGCGCCTTCTTCAACAGCTCGTTCTCCCGGGCCACCCGACGCAGGAACTCGGCCCGCTTCTCCGGCCCCCCCACCCCGGCGTCGGGAAAGGTGTCGAGCGTGGCGAGGAAGGCGTCGCGCTCCAGGGGCAGGCCGCCGCGGTGGGAGAGTCGGGCCAGGTCGAAGAGCGCGATGGTGCGCCCCCGAGGCTCCTGGACCTCACGCGCGAGGGGGATGGTCTCCTGCAGCTTCGCCCAGGCGTCGCTCGCGCCCTGCACGTTGGGCAGGAAGCCGACGACGGTGTCCCGCACCGTCCACGCCGCGCCGAGGTACATCTCGCCGATGTCGAAGGGCGGATCGCCCAGGTGCTCGGCCGTGGCGGCGGCCAGCTCGAAGCGCTCGGTGGGGCTGAGCTGGCGGGCGTCGTCCACGTTCTCGCCGACCTCGGTCAGCATCACCAACAGCGAGGCCTTCTGGTCGTCCGTCAGGGAGCGGCTGAAGGCATCGATGGGGGCCGAATAGAGCGAGGTCGGCGAGGTGGCCACGTGGGTGGTGCGGGGCTGCGGACCGCGGGCGTAGGTCGCGCCGTCGGAGTCGAAGCCGCCCAGTCCGTTGGTGGACACCGGGATGCTCCACTCGAAGGTGTGCCCGTCCACCGGATCATCCAGCAGCAGGGGCTTCATCTCGACCCGCTGCTGACCGGGGGCCTGCGCGAAGGCGACGCCGCAGATCAGCAGGAGCAGGAGGCTAGAAAGTGACTTCGACGGTGCCATAGAAGTAGTCGTTCTCTCGGAAGTAGCCGGGGATCCCCCCCTCGTAGGACAGGAAGGAGTCCAGCGTCGGCTCCACATCCGGACCGAAGCCCTCGAAGATCTGGGCCCCGAAGATCCCGGACACCCGGTCCGTGATCTCCACCGTCACCCGCGGATGCACGTACAGGTCGCGCCGCAGGATGTTCCACGAGCCCGTCAGCAGAATCTGCAGCCGGTCCTGAAGCAGGCTCAGGGTGCCCCCCAAGCCGATCTGCAGGTTGTGGGGCTGGTGGACGAGCATGTCCTCAGCCGGGCGCAGGATGATGTCGTGCTGGAACTCCACGTCAAGGGCGAGCAGCGTTCCGTTCTGGTAACGCAGCGCCACGGCGTACTGGAGCGCGGGGCTCAGGAAAGGCTCCAGCTCCTCCGTGTAGCGCACGGTGTGGCTGCGGAAGGCGCCCTCGGCGGAGAAGACGAATCCGCCACCCGCGATGACCAGATCGCCCGCGGCCAGCAGGCTGCGGTGAAAGGTCGTGCCGACGATCTCGGTGCCCGGGTTGCTCAGGATGGTCAGCTCGCGGCTGTCCGGGATGCGCCGCTGGAGCAGGGGGCGCCGCAAGGCCTCGTGCAGCTCGATGGCGGGCTGGTCGACCGTGTACCAGAGCACGTAGAGGTCGGCGTCCATGCCCCGGCCGGTGAAGCCGACGCGGGCGCCGAGGTCCCCGTTCCAGGGCAGCTCGTCGGGAAGCTCGGTGACCAGGTAGCTCTGGAGGCCGTCCCGGGCGTAGGGGTCCAGGCCAGTCAGGGCGTCGATGAGGCGGTCCGACAGCCGCGACACCTCGTCGTCCACCAGGCCCGAGCCGGTGGCGGGCAGCACGTCGGGCAGCATCTCCTCCAGCAGGCCGGGGCGCAGCACGGCGAAGTCCTGGCCGTAGAAGGCGATGCTCATGGGCTGGAAGAAGGGCGTGAAGATGAAGTCGAGGGTGACCGGGCTCAGGTTGACGGTCGCGCGGACCGAGAGCACCGGGATCTTGGCGTCGGCGGGGTCCCCCGTGGACAGGCCGGCCGTGTAGTCGAGGGGGTTGAGGATGTCGATCGGCGACAGGAGCAGGTTCCGACCCCACTTCATGGTCTGCAGCCCCGCGCGCAGCGTGAGCCGGTCCTTGCGGAACTGGAACCAGGTCGGCGTCAGGTTGAGGAAGAGGTCCGCCTCGACCGAGTCCCCGCTGCGGATCTGCCAACGCAGCTTCGCGCCGATGCGGTAGCGGGCGTCATCCGCGAACTTGTGGGTGACGCGAAAGCGCAGGTCGTTGCGCCAGGCGAAGCGGTCCTCGTAGGGACCCTCCATGCGCAGATCCGGCGCGATGGTGCTCGAGAAGGCGCCGCCGTAGCTGAGGCCCTTCGGCTTCTTGCGCAGGGTCCAGAGCGGCTTGGGCTCGCCGTCAACCGGCTCGGCGGCGGCCGCCGGGGGCGCCAGCGCGAGGAGCAGCAGGGGCAGGAGCCAACGCACGGCGCAGGATACAGCGCCGTGTGATGCTCAACCCTCGGAGCGCAGGTAGGCCTCGGTGAACATGGAGTCCGGCAGCTGCTCCGGCGGCACACCGGTCTGGTACTCGTCGATGTGGATGACGGTCTTCGTGCCGCGCTTGAGGTTCTCCATGATGGTGTTCACGGGGATCAGCGACTCGCCGTCCTTCTTCACCTCGGTGATGCTCATCTTCTTGACGTTGTTGCCCTTGGTGTCGAAGAAGAGGACCTGGCGCGGAACGAAGTCGGTCTTCGCGATGTAGGTCACGAGCTTGCTGTAGGCGGAGCTCAGCTCCGGCTTGGGCACCGTCTCGACCACGTAGACCGCGTGGCTCGCGCCGGCGACCGTGATGGTCTCCTCGGGCAGCAGCTTGTGCGTGCCGTCCTCGGGGCTGCCGACGCTCAGGTCCTCGAACGAGAAGTCCGAGCCCATGAAGGAGCCCTTCTTGGAGCTGCCGCTGATGCGGTTGAGGATGTCGCCCGCGGGCATGTAGAGGAACTGGTCGTCCTCGGCGCCGGCGTTCTCGCGGGTCAGGAACTGCACCCCGGCGACGTCCTCGGGCTCCTCGAAGCGCACGTAGGACATCGAGTTTCCGTCGGCGCCCTTCTTGATCTTGCTGGTGATCTTGCGGACCCGGGACCGACCGGAGCGATCGAACAGCTCCATCGTCAGGGTCTGGATCGAGTTGTCGACCTGCCGGTTTTCCTGGGACTTGCCGATGATCTGCTCGGCGGTCAGCTCCTGGGCCAGCGCGGGCAGGCACAGCAACCCGATTGCGGCAGCGACCA
>JAJDAI010000704.1 GCA_029261955.1 Deltaproteobacteria bacterium
TCGACGCCTGCGATGCCTGCCACGGCCGCGCCCGGAGCAAGTCGGCCGAGACGGTCGCCTACGAGGTGCTGCGCGAGGCCTGGCGGCAGGTGCGCGGCACCGTCGTGCACCGGATCCTCCAGCTTCGGGTCTCGCCGGACGTCGCCGCCCACCTCGAGGGCGACGAGCAGGGCGCCCTGACCGCGCTCTTCGACGCCACGCAGCGCGAGGTGCGGGTCGTGCGCGACGGCCGGCTCGACCGCGACCAGTACGCGGTGAGCTTCGTGAGGGAGACATGAGCGAGGTCCCCCAGACGCTTCGCGGCCGCGCGAAGAACTGGCTCCGGGACTCGCTCGTCACCGGCATCATCGCGTCCGTGCCCATGGTCACGGTGTGGTGGATCTTCAACCGCATCGTCCTGAACATGGACGGCGTGCTCGGCTTCGTGCCGCAGAGCCTCCGGAACACGACCTGGACGCCGCCCTTCTCGTCGGCGCCGATCCCCTTCCTGAAGACGCCGGGCCTCGGCTTCTTCCTGTCGATCGTGATCCTCGTGATGATCGGCGCCCTCGCTCGCGGCTTCGTCGGCCGCCGCCTGGTCCGCTACATCGTCGAGCCCATCCGGCAGATGCCCCTGCTCGGGACCATCTACAACGCGGTGCGGCAGCTGCTGGAGGCGATCTTCTCGTCGCAGGCGCAGAGCTTCCAGCGGGTGGTGCTCGTGCAGTTCCCGCGCAAGGGCAGCTACGTCCTGGGCTTCGTGACCGCGAGGGCTTGGACCGGGGTCGAAGAGGCCGTAGGCAAGAGCATGATCAGCGTGTTCGTGCCGACGACCCCGAACCCGACCTCGGGCTTCTTCGTGATGTTCGCGGAGGATGAGTGCATCCCGCTGAACATGACGATCGAGGAGGCCTTCAAGACCATCATGTCCTCGGGGATCGTGACCCCGGAGGACGGCGGCCGGCTGGGGGTCGAGGTGGGCACCATGACCCTCGAGATCGAACCGGTGCAGCTGTGAGCGCGCTGGTTCAGCTCGGCGGCGCGGAGACCAGCCAGGACGAGCGCACCGAGCTGATGGGCATGAGCCTGGCGGACCTCGAGGTCTTCGCGGTCGAGGTGCTCGAGGACAAGACCTTCCGCGGCCGGCAGCTCTTCAAGTGGATCTACCAGAAGCGGATCACCGACTTCTCGCTCATGACCGACATGAGCAAGCCGCTGCGGGAGAAGCTGCCGGCATCGCGCGCATCTCCCGCATGGACGAGCGCGTCGTGCAGCGCAGCAACGACGGCACCATCAAGTTCCTCTGGGGACTGTGGGACGGGCTGCAGGTCGAGTCGGTGCTCATCCCCGAAGACAAGCGGCTGACGCTCTGCATCAGCACGCAGGTGGGCTGCCCCATCGACTGCGACTTCTGCGTCACCGCCAAGGGGGGCTTCACGCGGAACCTGACGAAGGGCGAGATCCTCGGCCAGGTCGTGCAGGCGCAGATGCACAGCCCCGACCGGCCGATCAGCAACATCGTGCTCATGGGCATGGGTGAGCCGCTGCTCAACCTGGACAACGTCATCGAGACCATGAACACGGCGCAGGACTCCGATGGGCTCGGGCTGAGCCACCGGAAGATCACGCTGAGCACGGTCGGCCTCATCCCCCAGATGGAGGAGCTGGGCCGGCGCTCGCGCATCAACCTGGCGGTGTCGCTGCACGGCACGACCGAGGAGCAGCGCTCCGCGATCATGCCCATCAACCGGAAGTACTCCCTCGAGGACCTGGTCGCGGCGATGAAGGCCTACCCGCTGCCCCCGCGCAAGGCGATCACCATCGAGTACATCCTGCTGGCCGGCGTGAACGACACGATCGAGGACGCCGAGCGGCTGGCGCGCCTGCTGCGGGGGGTGAAGGCGAAGGTCAACCTCATCCCCTACAACAAGAACCCCTACACCGACTACGGGCGCCCGACGGACCGCGACATCCTCGCGTTCCAGGAGCGGATGATGGCCCGGGGCTACCACACCATCACGCGCCTGAACCGCGGCAACGACATCGACGCCGCCTGCGGGCAGCTCGGTGGCTACGAGCAGCAGAAGCCGGGGCGGAAGAGCAAGGCGGAGCGGCAGGTCGAGCTGGCAGAGAAGGCCGAGTCGGGCGCCTGAACCCGAGGCTCAGATGAGCGACCAGGCCAGCAGGGCGGTGCCGAGCAGCAGCCCCGCGACCGCAGCCAGGTTCACCACCATCGCGCCGGCCCCGAAGTAGCGCACCCCCGCGGGCGCGGGCTCCCCGTAGGCGTTGCGCACGCCGGCGAGGGCCACCAGGTAGTACTGGCCCATGGCGAACCAGCCGGTCAGCACCACCGAGACCGCGATGGCCCCGTTGACCAGCACCGGCAGCGGCATCTCGTCCGCCCAGCCGGCCAGCGCGAAGCACAGGAAGGACGACCAGAGCGCCTCCTTGTGCAGCGTCATGCGGTAGCGGTCCGCGCCCTCCTGCGGGTGCTTCTGCATCCAGGCGTGCAGCCAGAAGCCGGTGACGGCGCCGAAGAAGAAGGAGACCGCGCCCCCGACGGCGAGGACCGCGCCCGCAGGCCCCATCAGGATCCGCCCACGCGCTCACCGACCTCGTCGGCGCGCACCGGCTTCCGGCAGAAGGTCTCGTCGTGCTCGGTGCTGCAGCTCGGCATGTCCAGGCGCTCGCGGGAGGCGGGCACGTTCTGCTTCATCCACTTCTGGGCCTGGCCGGCCAGGCAGAGGGAGCTGCTGCCCGCGAGGTTGACGGCCTCGCCCATGCGCTCGTACACGGCGCTCAGCGGCTCGTCGCGGACGTTGCCGAAGCTGCGTTGGATGAAGGGGCAGGGGAGCACGTCGCCGTAGGGGCTGACGTAGATCTCGGTGCGCGCGGCGGGGCAGGCGAAGGTCGACATGCCGACGCTGCCCTGGAAGAAGGCGTTGGGCGCGCGGCAGATGCTCCGCAGGCCCTCGAGGTCGTCGTCGGTGAGCATGACCTCGTACTGGCCGCCCCAGCGCCCCACGGCGGCGGGCAGGGTGAAGCCGATGGTCGCGTTGCGCTGCTCCGCCAGCTCGACGAGCCGGGCCGCGCCGCCGCTGCGCACCAGGTCCCCGGTGCCCACGGAGCAGATGTGGCCGCGGATGCCCCTCGTGCGCTTCACCTCGTCCAGCAGGGCGAGCACGTGGGCGTGGTTGCCCGGCAAGCCGCGGTTGCCGTCGTGCACCGCGCCGTCGGGCGAGTCGAGGCTGATCTTCAGCATGTCGACGCCGGCGTCGCGCAGCCGCTTGACCCGGTCGATGTCGATGAGGTCCGCGTTGGTGTTCAGGCCGATGAAGGTGCGCTCCGGCCGGAAGCAGGTGACGTACTCCTCGAGGTCCTTGAGCAGGGTGGGCTCGCCGCCGGTGATGTTCACCTCGTAGGCCCCCAGGGCGAAGGCGTCGTCCGCGGCGGTCCGCAGGTCGTCCTGCTTGAGCCGGTTGCGCTCGCGCACCGTGTCCAGCAGCGAGGTGGCCGAGCAGTGCTCGCAGGTCGCCTGGCAGGCGTAGGTCAGGGCGAACTCGATGCCCGCGAGGGTCTGAAGCCCCTGCTTCGACCGATTCCACCGAAGCCAGCGCTGCTTCAGCACCGAGTTGACCAGCCGCGGCTTGCGCCAGAGCGTGCCGATGAAGCCGGGGTTCTGCAGGACGATCTGGAAGGGGTTCTTGGGCATCGTGAGGTCCTGGTTCGCTAGATGAAGTCTCGGCCGCGCATGGCGCCGGCGACGTAGCGCCCGAGCCCGAAGAGGCCCACGGCGGCATCTCGGGGGTGTCGGGCGGCGCGCTGGAGCTGCCGGGCCATGTGGCGGGGGCGAAGGTAGAAGCGGCGGTAGAAGACACGCTCGATGGCGAAGGGGTCGTCCTCGTCGGCGACGCCCCAGGCATCGGGCAGGCCGAGCTCCTCGTGCAGGGTCGTGCCGGGCCAGGTCTGCAGCCGCGTGACGATGACGAAGTCGAGCCCGAGGCGGTGCGCGAGGTCGGCGGAGGCCTCGACGGAGCGGCGGTCCTCGCCCGGCGCGCCCACGATGAAGAAGCCGCTGAGCTCCAGGCCGGCCGCCCGGGCCGCCGCGGCGCCGCGCTCGAAGTCAGCCACGGTCTCGCCCTTGCGCCAGGCCTTCAGCTGCGCGGGATCGGCCGACTCCACGCCGACGTACAGGCGCAGGCAGCCCGCGCGGGCCATGGCCTGGCAGAGCTCGGGGTCCAGGCGGTCGAGGCGGGTCAGGCAGGTCCAGGTCACGCCCAGCGGCGCGAGCTCCTCGCAGATGGCCAGGGTGCGGGCGCGGTCGACGGTGAAGGTGTCGTCCAGGAAGCGCACGTGCCGCACGCCGCGGGCGATGAGCTGGCGCACCGCATCGCCGATCCAGGCGGCGGAGTGGTAGGCCACCTCGCGCCCGTAGGCCCGCACGCAGTAGGCGCAGGGGAAGGGGCAGCCGCGCGCGCTCTCGAGCACCCCGATGGGGCGGGGCATGAAGGGCTCGCGGTAGCGGCTCAGGTCGAGGTCGTGCACCGGAGGCGGCAGCGAGTCCAGGTCTCGGATCCGAGGGCGCGCAGGCGTCAGGAAGGCGCCGTCGCGATCGAAGGCCAGGCCGGCGATGGACTCCAGCGCGTCGCCGCGGGCCAGCTCGAGCACCACGTGCTCCGGCTCGCCCCGCACGACGAAGTCGACCTCGGGCCGCAGGGCCAGCAGGGCGGGGACCTGACTGGGCAGGTGGCCGAAGAAGACGCTCTGGCTGCCCGGGAGCAGGTCCCGGATGCGGCCCAGCTCGACGAGGTCCCGCTCGAGGGTCTGGAAGCCCGCGAGCGCCACCACCAGGTCGGGCGAGAAGGAGCGGACCGAGTCCGCGACGCGCTCCGCGGACCAGCGCTCGGCGATGGCGTCCACCAGCCGGACCGGCACGCCCTCGCGTTGCAGGTAGGAGGCGAGCGCCATGGGCTCGGGCGGCGGCAGCAGGAAGTTGGGGGCCTGGTACGAGGCGACCCAGCGCCGCTGGACCGGCGCCGGGTGGGGCAGGTTGACCAGGAGGACCCGCTTCACGACGAGAGGCCAGCGGAGAGCGGGCGCGGGGTCCAGCCCAGCTGCGCGAGGTTGGTGCTGGCCGGCGGGGTGCCGGCGGCCGCAGCCCGCACCGACTCGACCGTGACGCCGCGACGCCCGAGCAGCTGCAGGCCCGCGGCGGCGGCGACGAAGAGGCTGGGGGGCAAGCCCACGACGCGGCGGTCCAGGCCCCGCGCCCTCAACAGGAGCGTGGCGAAGTCCGCGAAGGCCAGGGCGTCCGAGCCGGCGAGGGTGTAGGTGCCGCCGAGATCCGGCCTCGTGATCGCCGCGATGCAGGCCGCGGCGGCGTCGTCCACGTGCACGGGGCGCAGGAGGCCGCCGCCGATGACGGGGACCACGGGGAGCTTGCGGCCCAGGCCGAGCACGGCCGCCTCCACCTGGCTGCCCGGCCCGTACAAGACCGGCAGCCGCAGGATGACGCCCTCGACGGAGGCCTCGTCGACCCGCTCCTCGGCCAGGGCCTTGCTCTGGCTGTAGGGGCCCTGCTCCGGGCGGCGGGCGGCGACGCTGCTCGTGAACACGAAGCGGGGCACGCCGGCGGCTTCCGCGGCTTCGAGCAGCCGCCGGGTGCCGTTCACGTTGATGTCGTGCATCTCGCTCGTCGGGGACGAGCCCATCGCCGCCGCGAGGTGCAGCACGCCGGAGCAGCCCTGCACCAGCTTCGCCAGCGCATCGCGGTCCAGCAGGTGCCCCCGGACGACCTCGACCCCGTCCGGGGCCGTCGATCCATCCCGGACCAAGGCCCGCACCGCCCCGAAGCCCGGTCGCGCACGGAGAACCGCCCGGCCCAGCAGGCCGGTGGCTCCCGTGACCGCGACCGGTCCGATCATGGCGCGGCGGTCTCGACCTGCTCCGCGCGTGTGGCGAACAGCGGACGCTCGACGTCCTCCCAGCGCACGCTGTCCCCGCGAAGCCCGAAGTGGGCGCGGGTCACCGCGTGTGGGGAGAAGGTGCGGATGGTGCCCGCGTTGACCGCGGTCGCGAGGGTCGCGGCGGCGCGCTCTTCCCCGGGCTCGACGCCCAGCAGCAGGGTCTGGGGCTCGAGCCCTTCGACCTGGCGGCGCCAGAGTGCCGCGGGGGTGTGTCGGTGGAGCACCTCGGCCGCGTGCAGCACGGTGCTGTCGTCGGGCAGCTTGACGTACACGGCGTGAGTGCCGCCCCGCTCCCCTTCGAAGGCGTGCTTCGCCAGCTCCAGGGCCGAGATCGGCCGACGGAGTCCGTAGCGGACCAGCTTGCGACCCTGCGCGAGCATGCCCTCACCGACGTGCTCGCCGGGCAGCAGCAGCAGCTTGACGCCCTCGACCTCGGACTCGATCTCCAGCGGCAGCACGTGCAGCCGGTCGCCGATGCCCAGCTCCGACGCCCAGCCCTGGAGCCCCGGCCCCACCGCCAGCCAGGCCTTGGGGTGCAGGCGCAGCAGCTCGGGCACGTCGCCGGCGTGGTCGCCGTGGCCGTGGCTCAGCACGATCCCGTCCAGCGGCGTCAGGTCCCAGGGGGGGAGCTCGCCGGGCGAGGTCCAGCTGGACCAGTGCGGATCGATGGCGATGCGCACGTCGCCGCCCTCGAGCAGGAAACCGGACCAGCCCAGGTAGGAGATGTTCATCGCAGATCCAATCGGTCGGCGAGATGCCGCACCTTGTTCCAGGCCCCACGGGCGATGCCGCCGTCGAGGCGGTGCAGGTCGACGTAGGTCTGGAGCGCCCACAGCTCGGGCGCGGTGTGGAACATGCGCCGCTTCCAGCGCGCCTGCTCCACGCGGTTCAGGACCTGCGTGAGGCGGTTCTGGAGGGGGTTCAAGCCCTGGGTCCGCCAGGTCGCGAACGCGCAGAGCGAGGTGTAGGAGATGAGCTCCAGGCGCTTCTGCTGGGCCGGGCTCAACCAGGGGATGTTGGCCTTGTTCCAGTAGAAGTTGGCCCACTCCTCGAGCCGCTCCGGCGGCACGAAGCCGTGGGCGACGGCGTCCTCGTAGAACTCCGTGCCCGGGTAGGGCGTGAAGATCTTGATGTCGCTGATGTCGAGGCCGGGGTGGATGGCCATCAGCTCGTCGATGTGGTTGAGCGTCATCTGCAGGTC